>NZ_JACSGS010000010.1:0-164630 GCF_014334315.1 Aurantimonas sp. DM33-3
TCTAGCGGGGCGGCCGCACCCGATCCCATTCCGAACTCGGCCGTGAAACGCCCCAGCGCCCATGATACTTCGTCTCAAGACGCGGGAAAGTCGGTCGCCGCCAGGTCTGCAAATCGCAAGTTGTCCATTGAGACCACCTTCTTCACAACGCACCACAAAAAGCCCCTCGCGCTCCACAGCCGAGGGGCTTTTTGCGTTCGGGGGGTAATCTGTGCCTCCTGACGGGACCGTGAACCGGCGGCAGCCGCAAAACCCTGTGCCGCGTTCTTGCCGCATCATTCCGTCGGCTTAGTTCTTTCGGGACACCGCATTCGCGACGAATGGCGGGCCTTCGCAGGGAGAATTGCGGCATGAACACCAAGCTCTACACCGTCTCCGTCGTCATGGCCGTGATGCTTGCGGCCGCCGGCTGCAGCCGGACCCAGAAGACCATCGGCGGCGCGGCCGTCGGCGGTGTCGGTGGCGCCGTCATCGGCAATGCGGTCGGCGGTACCGGCGGTGCGGTCATCGGCGGCGTCGGCGGCGCGGTTGCCGGCGGCGCCATCGGCCGGAACCTCTAGTCGGGTCACTCCCGACCGTCGAAAGCGACCCGGCTCGCCCTGCCGGCCGGGTCGCCATCGGCGCGCCGCGGTCTCGCACCGATGGCGGCCGTTCACCGCGCATTCCTGCCTTCGCGAGAAAGCCGCAGAATTTCCGTTGACGTAAACGGTAGAGCGTTCCGTTTCTCCCCAGTCTGCGCTATCGGTATGGGCGGACAACGGGAGGTGTCGAGAATGCAGAAACCCTGGTTGCAGATCTATCCGGACGGCGTTCCGGCCGAGCTGCCGGATTTCCCCTATCATTCCCTCGGCGAGCTGCTGAGCGAAGCGTTCATCCAGCACAAGGACCAGCCGGCGTTCCACTTCATGGGCGCCACCATGCGGTTCAAGGAGCTGGACGAGGAATCACGCCATTTCGCCGCCTTCCTGCAGTCGCTGGGACTGCAGAAGGGTGACCGCGTCGCGCTGATGATGCCGAACCTGTTCCAGTATCCGGTGGCGGTCGCCGGCGTGCTGCGGGCCGGGCTGATCGTGGTCAACACCAACCCGCTCTACACGCCCCGGGAGCTGTCGCATCAGCTGCGTGATTCCGGCGCCAAGGCGATCGTCATTCTCGAGAACATGGCCTCGACGCTCGAGGCCTGCCGGGCCGAGACGCCGGTCGAGCATGTCATCGTGACGTCGATGGGCGACATGCTGCCGACATTGAAGCGGCACCTGGTCAATTTCGTCGTGCGCAAGGTGCGCAAGATGGTGCCGGCCTACGAGCTGGACGGCGCCATCGCCTTTCGCGACGCCATGGCGCGGGGGCGGGCGGCGAGCTTCACGGCGGTCGCCTCGGAGCGCGACGAGCCGGCGGTGCTGCAATATACCGGCGGCACGACGGGCGTTTCCAAGGGCGCGACCCTGACCCATGGCAACATCATCGCCAATGTCCTGCAGTCGGAAGCCTGGCACGCGCCGGCGCTGAAGAACATGCCGGCGAACGAGCAGATCACGACGGTCTGCGCGCTGCCGCTCTACCATATCTTCGGTTTCACCGTGAACATGATGCTGTCGATGCGCACCGGCGGCTGCAACATCCTGATTCCCAATCCGCGCGACATTCCCGCGACGCTGAAGGAGCTGAAGAAGTATCGCTTCCACTCCTTCCCGGCGGTCAACACGCTGTTCGGCGCCCTGGCCCGGCATCCCGACGCCAAGAATGTCGACTGGTCGCATCTGCGCCTGTCGGTGGGCGGCGGCATGGCCGTCCAGGCGGCGACGGCGGAGCTGTGGCGCAAGCAGACCGGCTGTTCGATCTGCGAGGGCTACGGCCTGTCGGAAACCGCGCCGTCGGCCTGCTGCAATCCGACAGACTCCACCGAATACAGCGGCACGATCGGCGTGCCGATCCCCTCGACCGAGCTGAAGATCCTGGATGAGGAGGGCGGCGAGGTGCCGATGGGCGAGCGCGGCGAGATCGCCATTCGCGGCCCACAGGTCATGGTCGGCTACTGGAACCGTCCCGACGAGACCGCCCGGGTGATGACCGCCGACGGCTTCTTCCGCACGGGTGATATCGGCGTGATGGACGAGACCGGCCGCTTCAGGATCGTCGACCGCAAGAAGGACATGATCAACGTCTCCGGCTTCAACGTCTATCCCAACGAGATCGAGGAGATCGTCACGCGGATGCCCGGCGTCGTGGAAGCCGCGGCGATCGCGATCCCGGACGAGAATTCCGGCGAGGCGGTGAAGCTGTTCGTCGTGGCGAGCGATCCGGAGCTGACGGCCGACAAGGTCAAGGCGTTCTGCCGGGACAATCTGACCGGCTACAAGCGGCCGCGCGAGGTGGAGTTCCGCGACGAGCTGCCCAAGAGCGGCGTCGGCAAGGTGCTGCGGCGAGAACTGCGCAACTGAATCGCTGGCAACTGGGTCATCGGCGGCAGCGGTCGCCGTGGCTTCGGCCCGGAGGGCAGGTGGCGACGCTTCTCAAGCGACGCCACCTCTGCTAGCCTTCCGGGCCTGACAGGAGGGATCGGCCCGCGAGCGTCGCGTGAGCCGGAGAGGATTTCGTTTTCTCGAAATTCCACGAGATTTCCTCTTCACATTCATCCGCCTGTCGCATATATGGAGGTCACCGGCGACGCGGAACGCGCTGCACGGCAATGGCGCGGGGTGGAGCAGCCCGGTAGCTCGTCAGGCTCATAACCTGAAGGTCACAGGTTCAAATCCTGTCCCCGCAACCAAGTTTCAGACACTCCCGCGAGCCCCGGCTCCGGGAGTGTTTGTCGTTTGGGGCCTCTGTCGCGCCTCTGTTGCGTCGTTCCTGGCGCTTTGATCCGCAAGCGATCGTTGGGTGCGCCATGATCCGGGCCCCTGCCTGCCTCCCCCGGTCCGCCTTGCGGGCCTCGCCGAGACCTCCCTACAGACTGATCTGGTCCCGCGGCCCGGACGAGGCGTCCTTCACGCTGCCGGCGAGTGTCGCCATGGCGTCGGCGGTCTGCCGGTTCGCCGGAAAGAAACTTTCGATGGCGATTCCGGCCAGGGTGACGTCGGTGGCCGTGCCGAACATCGTGGTGGTGCTGAGGAAGGTCAGCGGCCCGTGCGGGCTCGTGATGATCAGCGGCACGGCCACGGCCGGTTCGGGCGGTTCCGGGTTCGGTGACATGTCGGCTTGGGTGGGCGCCGGATAGGATTCGAGCTCCTCCAGGAGGGCGGCCGGCACGGGGTCGGCCGACAGGGCGACGTCGCGGGCGAGGCGCCGCAGAAGATGCGCGCGCCATTCGGCGAAATTCATGATCCGCGGGGCCAGTCCCTCCGGATGCAGGCCAAGGCGCAGGACGTTGACCGCGCCGGTGAGGAGGTGCCCCGCGACGCCGGCCGTCAGGGCCGCAACCGCAGCGTTGGCGGAAAGCAGCGTCCAGTGGCGGTCCACGGCCAGGGCCGGGTGGGGCGCGTGGCCGGAAAGGATCCGGTCGATGATCTCTCTGGCGGCCGTCAGTTCGGCGTCCGCGAGGTCATGCTGCGGGAAGAGCGGGGCAAAGCCGGCGGCGAGGAGAAGGGTGTTGCGCGCCTCCAGCGGCATGTCGAGATGATCCGCAAGGCGCAAGAGCATCGCCCGGCTCGGCGCCGACCGACCCGATTCCAGGAAACTGAGATGGCGTTGGGAAATGCCGGCATCGAGGGCGAGACCGAGCTGGCTGAAGCGCCGCCGCTGGCGCCACTGGCGCAAGAGGTCTCCCGCGGATCGTCGTGCGCGTGTCATGGCCGTGTCTCCATCACCCCGCCTGTCCTCGGCAATGACCTCGGACGTAATCGACAGAGGTCCCGTGCGCGATGAGGATTGCCGCCAGCGGCCCGGCGGATCGGGCCCCATCGCACAGGAAAGGCCGAACCGATGGAACGTAACCCGCGCTTTCCCAGCTCCCGCACCCTGCTGACCCTCGATGCGGTCACCTGCACCCTGATGGGCGGTCTGCTTCTGGCCGCCTCCGGCCCGCTCGCCGGCATAACGCAGATTCCGGCCGGCTTTCTTTCGGGCGCCGGCATGCTTCTCCTCCCGATCGCCGCCTTCATGATCGCCGTCGCCCGGCTTCGACCGATACCGGGCTGGGCGGCTCTCATGGTCGTTCTCGGCAATGCGCTGTGGGTCATCGCCAGCGTGGCCCTGCCGGCAAGCGGCGTTCTGGCGCCCAATCTCCCTGGCTGGATCTGTCTCCTCGCCCAGGCCGGCGTCGTGGCTCTTCTGGCCGTTCTCGAGTTCGAGGCGGCGCAGCGGTCCGGCCGGGCGCTGGCCTGAAAACGAACAGGGAGGCCGACATGCCCGCCTATGCCATCGCCCATCTGCGCAATGTCACGCTGAACGAAGGCATTGTCGACTATCTCAAGCGGATCGACGCCACGCTGGTGCCGTTTGGCGGCCGGTTCCTCATCCATGGCGGCGCGAAGGAGCTTTGCGAGGGAGAGGCGACCGACGACATCGTCGTTCTCGCCTTCCCGGACATGAGCGTGGCGCGGGCGTGGTACGATTCGCCGGATTATCAGGCCATCAGGCCCCTGCGGATGCAGGGCGCGGAGGGCGAGGTGTTCCTGATCGAGGGCGTCGGCGACGATCACCGGGCGACCGACATCTTACCGAAAGAAAAGGCGGGCGCGGTCTGAGCCCGATCGTCGGCTTGCGGTCGTCGCCATGGTTCGCCGTGGAAAGAGTTGCCGAGATCGCCCTTCCGGCCCGCCCGGCGCGATCGTGGTCGGAGTGTCGGCTTGGTCCAAAAGGCCCCCGGCGGGGCGGGCGGAGGGTCGCCCCGCCACGCATCGCCGGGCGGCAACGTCGGTCTAGCAATTGGCAGCGATGCCGTCGGCGTCCTCGGCGGCACGGGCCGTCCGGCAGGCGGCGCTGCGGGTGGCGTTGTTCAGCCCCTCTTTCGCATCGTCGAGGGCCTTGCTTCCGGCCTCGCGCGCCTGGTCGATGGCCGGACCGGCGGCCTCGGACAGGTCTTCCAGCGCCGAACGGGCCGCTTCGCCGGTCTGGCGTCCGGCCTCGCCGATCGCCTCCATGGCTTCGCCGGTCTCGCGTTCGGTCCTCGACGGCGCGGGAGCCGGCTCGCTGGTGGTGGACACGGCCGGATCGGCCGCGTCGGTCTCGGTTTCGTCGCTGCAGGCCGACAGGGCCAGAAGCGCCGTCAGGGCGATGGGGATGAGCTTGTTCATGATGGGAACTCCTTTGCCCTGCCATCTAGGCGGCCGGTGCAGGAGGTCACGGGGTGTTGCGGAGAATGCGGCCGATGCTGGTGCGCCGAGGAAATGCGCCTCGCGTCGGGCAGGTTCACACAGCACGCTGAAACAGACGCGTGCTCGCACGAACGAAACCGGCCAGAACCGTATCGCGATCAATGCCGTCAGAAATGTCGAGATGGGGGAAAATTGGAGCGGGCGATGGGATTCGAACCCACGACCCCAACCTTGGCAAGGTTGTGCTCTACCCCTGAGCTACGCCCGCCCGCTCCGTGCGGCGCCTGAGCGCCGCGGACGAGCGGTGTATGCCCCAATCGTCGGTGGATTGCAACAGCGAAATGACGGGAATCGAACAGGATTTTCGTGGCGTGCCGCGCGGGCCGGAATGCACGGGATTCCGGGATGTTTGGCGAGGGATCCGATGGGGTGCGGGAGCCACGGCTCAGGAGGGCACAGGGATCGGGGAGGGCGCCAAAGGCGCGATGGGCGCCCCGGTGGAGGGCGGGAGAGGCAGTGGCCGCGGCCTGAACGAGGTTGGTGGCGGCAAGGGAGACGGCGATCCTCTTCCAGGATCCCTCAGACTGGGCCCGAGGTGAGTCGCTCCCATGCGGTGTCGTGCATCCGGTGCTGTTGTCATGCTGGGCGGCGTAGCGGTTCAGGACGGGACTTCGCAAGCGGGCGCAGGTGCGGTAACGCGGCGCTGTTCGCCAATCGCAAGGGGAGACGCCTGATGAAGGACCGCGACGCTCTGATGGCCTATCTCGACGGGCTCGGCATCGCCACCACGACCGTGGCGCATCCGCCGCTGCACACGGTGGAGGAAAGCCAGTCGCTGCGCGGCACGATCGCCGGAGGGCACACCAAGAACCTGTTCCTGAAGGACAAGAAGGGGACGATCTTCCTCGTCGTCGCCGAGGAGAGCCGGACGGTAGACCTGAAGGGCCTGCACAAGCGCATCGGCGCGTCGGGGCGGCTGTCCTTCGCCAGCGCCGACCAGATGCGCTCGCTGCTCGGCGTCGAGCCGGGATCGGTGACCGCCTTCGGCGTCGTCAACGATCGCGACGGCACGGTCCGCCTCGTGCTTGATGAAGGCCTTCTGATGCACGATATGGTGAACTGCCATCCCATGACCAACGAAGCGACGACGACGATCGCGACGGCGGACCTGATGGCGTTCTTCCAATCAACGGGGCACGAGCCGCTTGTCATCGGGCTCGAGGCGCCGGCCGGCGACGGACAGGCAGAATGAGCGACAATCCCTACGCCCCCTACGGCGGCACTTCCTATGGCGGCTACGGCCAGCAGTCGACCACGCCGGCGGCGCCGTCCGCCGCCACGCCGCGCCAGCCGGCGGCCCCGGCAGCGCCCGCCGCACCGACGACCACGCTGCAGGGGTTCGGCGACGCCTCCGCCCCGGCCGCGGCCGACCTCGTCAAGGACACGACGACGGCGCAGTTCCCGGCCGACGTCATCCAGGAATCGCGCAACCAGCCGGTGCTCGTCGATTTCTGGGCGCCGTGGTGCGGTCCCTGCAAGCAGCTGACGCCGATCCTGGAGCGCGCCGTCGCGGCCGCCGGCGGCAAGGTGAAGCTGGTCAAGATGAATATCGACGACCATCCGTCGATCGCCGGCCAGCTCGGCGTGCAGTCTATCCCGGCGGTGTTCGCCTTTGTCGGCGGGCAGCCGGTGGACGGCTTCATGGGCGCCCTGCCCGAGAGCGAGATCAAGGCCTTCATCGATCGCGTCACCAAGGGCCAGGGCGGCGGCGGCAACGATCCGGTGGCGCAGGCGATGGAGCAGGCGAACCAGCTTCTGGCCGATGGCGATGCAGGCGGTGCGGCGCAGATCTTCGGCGCCGTCCTGCAGCACGAGCCGGGCCATGCCGGCGCAACGGGCGGTCTGGCCGAATGCTACCTGGCGACCGGCGACGCGGCCCGCGCCAAGGCGCTGATCGACCAGTACGACGCCGTCGGCGAGGGGAAGACCGAGGATCCGGCCGTGGAAGCGGTGCGCACCAAGCTGAAGCTCGCCGAGGAGATCGCCCAGCTCGGCGATCCGGTGCTGCTGCAGCAGCGCATCGAGAGCGATCCGGACGACCACCGGGCGCGCTACGACCTGGCGCTGATCGCCCAGGCCAGGGGCGACCGCCAGACCGCGGCGGGGCACCTCCTGGAGATCATCCGCCGTGACCGCAGCTTCGACGACGATGCGGCCCGCACCAAGCTCCTGGAGTTCTTCCAGGCCTGGGGACCGACCGATCCGGCGACCAAGGACGCGCGGCGGCGCCTGTCGGGCCTCCTGTTCTCCTGAATTCCTGCCCCGGACCGCGCGACAGTGCGCGGTCCGGTTCGGCTTTTCCGGGCGGCGGCAGGGCGCGCCGTGCCTGCCGCCTTCTGCCGCATCCCTTGAGATCGCCGGCGACCGATCCAACTTCGGTGTCTGACACGGAGACATCGTTTGGTTCACGCTGGCAATATCAACTACCGGACCGCTTCGGACCTGCCGGACACGGTCCCGGTGTTCCCGCTCTCGGGAGCCCTGCTCCTGCCGGGCGGTCAACTGCCGCTCAACATCTTCGAGCCGCGCTATCTGGAGATGATCGACGACGCCATGGCGGGCGCGCGGATCATCGGCATGATCCAGCCCAGCCTCGACGGGGGCGCGCGTCCCGACGGCGAACCCGAACTTTGCCAGGTCGGCTGCTTCGGCCGGATCACCTCGCTGACCGAATCGGGCGACGGCCGCTACATCCTCAACCTGCATGGCGTGGTGCGCTTCCGGACCCTGGAAGAGCTGAGCACCCGCGCGCCCTATCGTTCCTTCCGGGTCAAGCCGTTCCTCGGCGATCTCGATTTCGGCAAGGGCGCGGAAGAGGTGAACCGCGACGCGCTGCTAAAGGCGTTCCGGCAATATCTCGACGCCAACCAGCTCGAGGCCGACTGGGAAAGCGTCACCCGGGCGTCGAACGAGACGCTGGTCAATGCGCTCTGCATGATGTCGCCCTATGGCGCGGCCGAAAAGCAGGCGCTGCTCGAAGCGCCGGACTTGAAGACGCGGGCCGAGACGCTGATCGCGATCACGGAGATCTCGCTGGCCCGCGATGGCGATGGCGGCGATGGTTCGCCGCCGCACACGCTGCAATAGGCGGCCCATGCCCGGCCGACGGCGATTGCAGCCGGTTGGCCGGCGGGCGATAAGACGCGCAACGGCCGCCGCAACGCCGCGCTGAAGGACATGCCATGACCGAGACGAGCCCCCGGCACCAGGCCGGCCAGCCGGACCCCAAGCTGCTGGAGCTGCTGGTGTGCCCGCTGACCAAGACGACGCTGAGCTACGACCGGGAGCGCAACGAGCTGGTGTCGGAGGCGGCGCGGCTCGCCTATCCGATCCGCGACGGCATCCCGATCATGCTGCCGTCCGAGGCGCGCACCCTCGACTGAGCCGCGCCGATTGTCGCCGACATGAAAAGGGCCGGTCGCTGATGCGCCGGCCCTTCGTGCATTGTCTGGATATGCGTGCTTACTGCTGCTTGGTCTCGGGCGCCGGCGTGGCCTCTTGCGCCTGCGTCAGCACATCGTTCTGCGCCATGACGAGGGCGCGGATGCAGCCTTCCTCGTCCTGCGAGGTCTGGGCGGCGCGCGCCGTCTCGACGTGATCCTCGGCGGTCTCGGTCTTCAGACCGGCCTGGTCGGCCTGGCCGATCAGCGATTCGATCTGGGGCAGGGCCTCGGCGCAGGTCGGGGTCTTCTGCGGTGCGGTCTGGGCTTCCTGGGCGAAGGCGCCGCCGGCGCCGAAGGCGAGAACCGCGGCGGCGAGAAGGGTGGTCTTCATGAGGTCACTCCGTCGATGCGGATCGAAGGCTCCGATCCGTCCATGGCCAGAACCTCGGCGCGGTGGATGGCGGGGACGTGACTGCGAGGTGCTCATTCAGGGACGATTTTCGGGCAGGGCCATGCTGCGGCCATCTCCCCGCCGTGCCGGTTAACGGCCTCGGCGGGGAGGATCGCGATCATGCGGTCAGCCCAGCCAGTCCAGCACGAAGGCGGCGCAGACCGCGATCGAGGCGACCAGCAGCATCAGCTCGATCAGCGGCAGCCGACGCCGCACCCGCCGCGAGCGGCGAATGTCGTCGCTCGGGTTGCCGCGATCCTCGGTGCAGGGCCCGATCGTGCCTGCCGCCATCAAATGCCGGCTCCGTCGCCCACCGTGGTCGGGTCGGCGCCGTTCTTTCCGGGCAGATCGCCGCCGCCGGTCATGAGCGCCAGGAACGGCCGCAGCACGAAGTCGATCGCCGCCAGAAGCGCAGCGAAGCCGATCCCCAGCCCGAACAGCAGCGCGAGGATGCCGATCATCACCGCACCGGCCGCCCGGTAGCGGATCAGCTTGCCGTGGCCCTTGCGATGCTCGCCCTCGGCGGCGCCGAACCACAGGGCCTGCGCCCGGGCGAGAGGGGACAGCGGCGCCTCGGCCGGCGCGGTCTGGGCGATCTCATCGGAGGCGGAGACCGTGCGCACGATGCCAAGCGCCATGGTCTCGTTGGTCAGCGAATCGATCAGGATGAAGGAGCCGAGCTCGCGGTTTTCCTCATAGGTCGTCGCCATCACCGGCCGGTCGAAGCCGAGGGTGATCTGGCCGATCTCGTTCATCAGAAGAACGTTGGCCGCGCCGGATTCGAAGGTGTGGATGTCGATGGCGTTGTCGAGGCTGCGCACCGAAGCGGGCGTCGTCGAGGTGGCGAGGCGCGCGACGTAGCGGCCGCCCGAAATCAGCGGACGGTCGGCCATCCAGAGGATGTCGGCGGTCACGGTCTTCTGGGCAGCGATCGTGTCGGACGGCCCGACGAGGACATCGCCGCGCGAGACATCGACCTCGTCGGCAAGGGTCAGGGTGACCGCCTCGCCGGCTTCGGCGCTAGCGACTTCGCCGTCGGGACCCCAGACCGCCTTGACGGTGGTGGTGCGGCGGCCGGGCATGACGGCGATCGCGTCGCCGGGGGCGACGCGCCCACCGACGATGGTGCCGGCAAAGCCGCGGAAGTCGAGATTGGGACGGTTGACCCACTGCACCGGCAGGCGGAACGGCGCCGAGCCGGCGTCGAAGGTCTCCGGCGTTGCCGTTTCCAGGCGCTGCAGCAGCGTCTGGCCGTCATACCAGGGCATGTTCGGCGACGGGGCGGCGATGTTGTCGCCATTCTTGGCCGACAGCGGCACATAGGAGACGTCGGTGAAGCCGAGCTGCGGCAGGATCGCCTCGTAGTCGCGCCGGATCGCCTCGTAGCGTTCCTGGCTGAAATCGACGAGGTCCATCTTGTTGATAGCGATCACGACGCTCTTGATGCCGACGAGCGAGGTGATGAATGAGTGCCGCCGCGTCTGCGGCAGGATGCCCTTGCGCGCATCGACGAGGATGACGGCGAGCTCGGCCTGCGAGGCGCCGGTCGCCATGTTGCGGGTGTACTGCTCGTGGCCCGGCGTGTCGGCGATGATGAAGGCGCGGTTGCCGGTCGAGAAATAGCGATAGGCGACATCGATGGTGATGCCCTGCTCGCGCTCGGCCGACAGGCCGTCGACCAGCAGCGCGAAGTCGAGATCCTCGCCGGTCGTGCCGAATTTGCGGGAATCGCGCTTCAGCGTATCCATCTGGTCGTCGAAGACCGCATTGGTCTCGAAGAGCAGACGGCCGATCAGGGTCGACTTGCCGTCGTCCACCGAGCCGCAGGTGATGAAGCGCAGGAGGGATTCGGCCGGCGCCAGCACGGGCTGCATGGCGGCCTGCGGATCGACCACGGCCACATCGCCATCGTCGGGCGCGGGGCCCGCGAAGCGTTCGTCCTCGGCGATCACGGCGGGATTGGCATGGCCGGTGAGGGCGGTGTCGACCGCATCCTCGCGGGGGCGTTTCTGCACGGCGATGGTCATGTCAGAAATAGCCTTCCTGCTTCTTCTCTTCCATCGAGGCGCCGGAATCCTGGTCGATGACCCGGCCCTGGCGCTCGGAGGTGCGGGAGCCCCGCATTTCGGAGATGATGTCCTTGAGATCGGCCGCCTCGGATTCCACCGCGCCGGTCAGCGGGTAGCAGCCAAGGGTGCGGAAGCGGACCATCATGTTCTCGACGGTCTCGCCCGGGCGCAGTTCCATGCGCTCGTCGTCGCGCATGATCAGCGCGCCGTCGCGGCGCACGATCGGCCGGGTCTTGGCGAAATAGAGCGGCACCACCGGGATTTTCTCCAGGGCGATGTAGTCCCACACATCCTGCTCGGTCCAGTTGGACAGCGGGAAGACGCGGAAGCTCTCGCCCTTCTTCTTGCGGGTGTTGAACAGCCGCCAGGGCTCGGGCCGCTGGTTCTTGGCGTCCCAGCGATGCTCGGCCGAACGCAGCGAGAAGATGCGTTCCTTGGCGCGGGACTTCTCCTCGTCGCGGCGCGCGCCGCCGAAGGCCGCATCGAACTGGTACTTGTCGAGGGCCTGCTTCAGCGCCTGGGTCTTCATCACCTCGGTGTGCACACGGCTGCCCGAGGCGAACGGGCTGATGCCGTCGCGCACGCCGTCCTGATTGGTGTGGACGATGAGGTCGAGGCCCAGCTCGCGCGCCCGGCGGTCGCGGAACTCGATCATCTCGCGAAACTTCCAGGTCGTGTCGACATGCAGCAGCGGGAAGGGCGGCTTGCCGGGGGCGAAGGCCTTCATGGCGAGATGCAGCATGACGGCCGAATCCTTGCCGATCGAATACATCATCACCGGATTGTCGGCGGTCGCCGCAACCTCGCGGATGATGAAGATCGACTCGGCCTCGAGCCGCTGCAGATGGGTCATGTGCTTCATTGCGGGAGCCTTTCGAAGGCCGCGTCCCCTTCGGCGGGACGGTTGTTGTCGGCGCGCATGGGCCGGCCGTCGTCATCGACATGCAGGCCGCATTCGCGCTTGGTCTCTTCTTCCCACCACCAGCGGCCGGCCCGCTCGGGCTCGCCCGGCCGGATGGCGCGGGTGCAGGGCGCGCAGCCGATCGACAGGAAGTTCTGCGCGTGCAGCGCGTTCACCGGCACGCCCTCGGCGGCGGTGAAGGAGGCGATGCGTTCACGCGTCCAGTCGAAGATCGGGTTCGCCTTGATCAGCCCGCGGGCGCCGTCGAAGGCGACGTAATCCATGTCGGAGCGGTTGGCCGACTGGTCGCGGCGCAGGCCGGTGATCCAGCCCGCCGCCCCGGCCAGCACCCGGCCGAGCGGCTCCACCTTGCGCACGCCGCAGCAATTCTTGCGGAATTCCGGTGCGTAGTAGAAGCCGTCGATGCCCTGATCGTTGACCAGTTCCTCGAGCGCCTCGGCCTGCGGATACATCGCCCGGATGCGACGGCCGTATTTCTCCTCGGTCTCGCGCCACAGCGCGTAGGTCTCGGGAAACAGCCGGCCGGTGTCCAGCGTCTTCACTTGGATCGGCAGATCGTTTGAGAAGATCAGATGGGTGATCATCTGGTCCTCGATGCCGAGACTGGTGGTGAAGACGACGGGGCCGTTGACGCGCGCGACCATCGCCTGCAGGCGTTCGAGCGGCGTCAGGCCCGCGAATTCACCGTTCAGTGTCGCGGCCAGATCGGGCAGGGTTGTGGTCATCGTTTCAAGCCTCGCGGGCGGCCAGCCGTTTTCTCAGGATGCTGCGGTCGTCGCCGTAGCCGTTCTGGTAGTGGCGGCTCATGGTGTCCTTGGCCTCCATCCACTGCTGGACAGGCTGGCGGTTGGCCATGGTCTCGGGTAGCTCCACCTCGTCGAAGCCGCAGGCCAGCGCATCGGCGAACTGGTCGGCGATAAGCGGGCCCGAAGCGCGCAGCGTGCCTTCGAAGCCGGCCCGGCGCAGGCGCTTGGCCAGCGAAAAGCCGCGGCCATCGGAAAAGGCCGGGAACTCGACCACGACCAGATCGACATCCGCCAGCAACGGCGCGATGTCTTCCACCGCGGCGTTGTTGGGCACCGACAGGCCGAAGCGGCGGCCGGCGAGCTGGTTCTTGGCCGCCTCGGCCAGAGCAAGCGGAACGATCAGGGCGCCGTCCGTGCCGAGGGCCTCGATGCTGTCGACGCGGCGATAAGTGTCCGGCGTCTCGCCGGTCTCGCGGATCAGGGTCATTCGGCTGCCTCCGTCGCGGCCTGGCGCGAAGCGATATAGGCGGTGAAGCCGGCCTTGAACGGCTCCAGCCCGGCGCGGCGCACGGTCTGGATGAACTCCTCGCCCTCCCGGCGTTCGCCGAGATAGACCTCGACGATGCTCTCGATCGCGCCCGGCACGTCCTCGGCGTCGATGCCGGGGCCGAGGCGCTCGCCAAGGGCGGCGTTCTCCGTGGCGTCGCCGCCGACGGTGATCTGGTAATTCTCCTTGCCGGCCTTTTCGAGGCCGAGAATGCCGATGGCACCGACATGGTGGTGGCCGCAGGCATTGATGCAGCCGGAGATCTTGATCGGCAGCGGGCCGATGTCGCGCTGGCGGTCCTCGTCCTGGAAGGTCCGAGCGATCTCCTGGGCGATCGGGATCGATTTCGCCGTGGCCAGCGCGCAATAGTCGAGGCCGGGGCAGGCGATGATGTCGGTGACGAGGCCGGCATTGGCGGTCGCCAGGCCCGCCGCCTTCAGCGCCGCATAGACCGCCGGCACGTCGTCCTTCTTCACATAGGGAAGGACGAGGTTCTGCGAATGGGTGACGCGCAGCTCGGACAGGGAATGGCGCTCGGCGATGTCGGCGAAGACGCGCATCTGCTCGGCCGACATGTCGCCCGGCACCTCGCCGATGGCCTTCAGCGAGATGGTCAGGGCGATGTAGCCCGGCTGCTTGTGGGCAAAGCCGTTCTGCGTGACGAAATGATCGAGGCCCGGATCGGCGCGGCGCGCGGCTTCCAGCGTCTCGGAGGTGTCGGGCAGGGTCTCGTAGGCCGGCGGCGCGAAATAGGCGGCGATGCGCGCCACCTCGTCCTCGGGCGCGTTGATCGTCGGCCCGTCGAGCTGGGCGTATTCGGCCTCGACCCGGCGGCGGAATTCCTCCTCGCCGGTCTCGTGGACGAGGATCTTCACCCGCGCCTTGAACTTGTTGTCGCGCCGGCCCTCGGAATTGTAGACCCGCATGATCGCCTCGAGATAGGCGAGCAGCTCGTCGCGCGGAA
This sequence comes from Aurantimonas sp. DM33-3, assembly GCF_014334315.1. NCBI lineage: Bacteria > Pseudomonadati > Pseudomonadota > Alphaproteobacteria > Hyphomicrobiales > Aurantimonadaceae > Aurantimonas > Aurantimonas sp. DM33-3. The sequence continues at coordinate 14,398 of NZ_JACSGS010000010.1, forward strand.
TGAAGTCGCGAACGATCTTGCCGATCATCGGCGTGCGGCCGAGACCGCCGCCCACGACGACCTCGTAGCCGGGCTCGCCGTCCGGGCCGCGCTTCATCTTCAGCCCGACATCGTGGACCATGATCGCGGCGCGGTCGTGCTCGGCGCCGGTGACGGCGATCTTGAACTTGCGCGGCAGCCAGGTGAATTCGGGATGCAGGCTCGACCACTGGCGGATCAGCTCGGCGGTCGGGCGCGGATCCTCCACCTCGTCGGCGGCGACACCGGCGAACTGGTCGGCGGTGACGTTGCGGATGCAGTTTCCGGACGTCTGGATGCAGTGCATTTCGACATCAGCGAGCATGTCGAGGATCGCCGGCACGTCCTTCAGCTTCGGCCAGTTGAACTGCAGGTTCTGGCGCGTGGTGAAGTGGCCGTAGCCCTTGTCGTAGGTCTCGGCGATGTCGGCGAGCTGGCGCAGCTGCTTCGAGCTCAGCGTGCCGTAGGGCACGGCGATGCGCAGCATGTAGGCGTGGAGCTGGAGGTAGAGGCCGTTCTTCAGCCGCAGCGGCTTGAACTCGTCTTCCGAGAGCGAGCCGTCCAGCCGCCGGGCCACCTGACCACGGAACTGGGCCACGCGTTCGCGCACGAACTCCTCGTCGAACTCGTCATAGCGATACATGCTCGTGTCCTCTTCAAGCTCGTCTCGGCGCCGGTCCGGCCGGCTGCCATCCCCTGTCGCGCCGATGCGCGGCTCAGGCGGGCGTCTCGTATTCGGCCTGCTTGCCCATGTCCGGATGGATCGACGGACCCTTCTGGCGCATGGCGTCGCGAAAATGCCGGGCGACCGGCAGGCCGGACCCCTCGATATCGACGGGAACGAGATAGGGATCGACCACCATGTTGGCGGCGAGCGCCGCCTTGCCCTCGGCCTCCATGGCGTCGGCCGTCTCGGCGTCATAGGCGACGCGGGCCTTGGACGGGTCGAGCGTCCAGCCGCTGTCGGCGAGGAAGACGACGTCGCCTTCCAGAAGGTGATTGGCCATCACGATCGCCGGCAGCTTGTCGCCCCTGACCTTCGATCCGGCGCGGTGATCCTTCGCCATGTCGGTTGCTCCCTGCCATCGGCCGCAAAAGGCCACGTCGCGTTGACCCTACATAGGCGTATTCGATCCTCGGATCGGCGGCGGGCATTGCCGAGCAGCGGCAAGGCGGGAAAGAATTTGCTGCCGGGGGCGTGCGGGGCGATAGAATCGTTCCAGACGCCCCGAAATGCTGCCGTTTTGCCGCGGCGGAGCCCTCAGATGGCCTCGCCCTGGAGGAGCCGCGGCGAGGCCCCGGAATGCAGGCCGGCGGCCTGGCCGATGAAGAAATCCTTCAGCCGCGGGGTGCGGTCGACCAGCGACAGGCCGAAGCTGCGGGCCGCGCGCAACAGGCCGTTGTCGTTGGAAAACAGCCGGTTCAGGACGTCGGTGGTGATGCCCATCTGCACCGTGTCGAAGCGCCGCCAGCGCTGGTAGGTCTGCAAGGTGTCGAGCGCGCCGATGTCGAGCCCGAGGCGGGCGGCCTCGACGACGGTCTCGGCCAGTGCCGCGGCGTCCTTGAAGCCGAGATTGAGGCCTTGCCCGGCGATCGGGTGGATGCCGTGGGCCGCATCACCGGCCAGCGCGATGCGCGGCCGCACGAAGTCGCGGGCGAGCGTCAGGCCGAGCGGAAAGGCGCGGCGACCCCCTTCGACGGTCAAGGCGCCCAGCTTGTGGCCGAAGCGCTGCTCCAGCTCCAGCTCGAACATCATGTCGTCGGAGGCGACGAGGCGGTCGGCCTCGCGGGTCGGTTCGGTCCAGACCAGCGACGAACGGTTGCCCTTCAGCGGCAGGATGGCGAAGGGGCCGGAGGGGAGGAAGTGCTCCTCGGCGCGGCCGTGATGCGGCCGCTCGTGGGCAACGGTCGCGACGATGCCGGACTGGCCGTAATCCCAGTGGACCGTGCCGATCCCGGCCATGTCGCGGATCGCCGAGCGCACGCCGTCGCAGGCGACGAGAAGTCGCGCCTCGATGGCGCCGCCGGAGGCCAGTTTCACGCGGATCGAGGCCGGCTTCTGGTCGATGCCGGACACCGCGGTGGCGGCGCGGATCTGGATGCCGAGGGCGTCGGCGCGTTTGCGCAGGGCGCCGTTCAGGGCGACATTGGGCAGCATGTGGGCGAAGGGCTCGCCCGGCCGCGCCTCGCCGCCGAAGGTCAGGAAGACCGGCCGCACCGGATCGGAGGTGCGGGAATCGGTGACGATCATCTCAGTGATCGGCTGGGCCTCGTCGGCGACCTCCTGCCAGATGCCGAGCTGCTCCAGCATGCGGATGGCGGCGGCGGCCACGGCCGAGGCACGGCCGTCCCGCTGCCAGACGCCCTCGGGCGCGGCGTCGACGAGGACGATCTTCAGCGACGGCGCGGCATCCGCGATCGCCACCGCCGTCGTCAGGCCGACATAGCCGGCGCCGGCGACCACGATGTCGGCGTGCTCGGGCGTGGTATCGGCAAGGGTGTCGTCGGACATGCAAGGCTCCTGATATCGCGCACGCGCGAGGGCGGCGGGGCAGATTCGGTCCGAAACCGGTTGACCATCTGCCGGTTTGTGGTGCAACGCCGGGTCAGGCGAACGGCGGCGATCTGTCCGCGTACCGGAGTGAATCTAGGATGACAGAGGCCGTTGAAAAGCTCCTCGAGACCCTCGACCTGGAGCGGATCGAGGAGAATCTCTTCCGTGGCACCAGTCCGGACCAGAGCTGGCAGCGGGTCTTCGGCGGCCAGGTGATCGCCCAGGCGCTGGTCGCGGCACAGCGCACCGTGCCGGCCGACCGCTTCTGCCATTCGCTGCATTCCTACTTCATGCGGCCCGGCGACCCCGCCACTCCGATCATCTACGATGTCGACCGGATCCGCGATGGCGGCTCCTTCACCACCCGCCGGGTCGTCGCCATCCAGCACGGCCACGCGATCTTCTCGCTGTCGGCCTCGTTCCAGAAGGACGAGGAGGGGCTCGACCACCAGGCGACGATGCCGGACGTGCCGGGCCCGGACGAGGTGCCGCATGGCGAGGACCTGAACCAGACGATCCTGAAGCGGGCGCCCGAAGCGGTGCGGCGCTACTGGGAGCGGCCGCGGCCGATCGAGTTCCGGCCGATCTCCTTCGACCACTATCTGACGACCGACAAGCTGGAGCCGGTGCAGCGGGTCTGGGTGCGCTGCCCGGGCGAAATCGGCGACGACCGGGCGCTGAACGCGGCGGTGCTGGCCTATCTGTCGGACATGACGCTGCTCGACACCTCGCTCTTCGCCCACGGCCTGTCGGTGTTCGACAAGCGCATCCAGGCCGCCAGCCTCGACCATGCCATGTGGTTCCACCGGCCGGTGCGGGTCTCCGACTGGCTGCTCTACGCCCAGGACAGCCCGTCCTCGTCGGGCGCCCGCGGCCTGACCCGCGGCTCGCTCTATTCCGCCGACGGCGTCCTGACCGCCTCGGTCGCGCAGGAAGGGCTGATCCGGCCGCGCCGGGGCGCCTAGAAAACCATCACGACCGCCCGTTCTGCATATAAACTGTGCAGATTGGGCTGAAGCCAGGTGCCTCAAAAAGCGGCGCCCGAGGGCCCCGGCCAGAATAATCGCCTGATTGGCGGTTGTTCGGCCCGTTTGGCACGGACCTTGTTTTCCTCTGAGTCAGTCAACCGTCGGGCGCATGACGCTCCCGGCATTCGCTGGCTCAACTCGGCGGTGCTCCCAGCCGCCCAAGGTTCGAGGTGAACATGAAAATCGTGATGGCGATCATCAAGCCATTCAAGCTGGACGAGGTGCGCGAAGCACTGACCGGCATAGGCGTCCAGGGGCTGACGGTCACCGAGGTCAAGGGCTACGGGCGCCAGAAGGGCCACACCGAGATCTACCGCGGCACGGAATACGCGGTGAGCTTCCTGCCCAAGCTGAAAATCGAGGTCGCGGTCGCGGTCGATCTGGTCGACCGGACGGTGGAGGCGATCCAGACCGCCGCCAAGACCGGCCAGATCGGCGACGGCAAGATCTTCGTCTTCGGCATCGACCAGGCGGTCCGCATCCGGACCGGCGAAGTCGACGTCAACGCACTGTGAGAGGAAGCGACCGGACCATGAAGTTCACGAAACTCCTATTCGCCGCCGGCACGCTGACCGGCCTGGCGGCCACCGCCGCCTTCGCCCAGGACGCCGCGCCAGCGGCAGCCGAAGCCGCGGGCCAGGGCTCCGACGCCGCCGCTGCGGCCGTCGCCTATGCGACCGAGCCGAACGTCGCCTACATCTTCAACACCCTGCTGTTCCTCGTGGGCGGCTTCCTGGTGATGTGGATGGCGGCGGGCTTCGCCATGCTCGAGGCCGGCCTCGTGCGTTCCAAGAACGTCTCGATGCAGTGCCTGAAGAACATCGCGCTCTATTCCATCGCCGGCATCATGTACTGGATCGTCGGCTACAACCTCATGTACACCGGCGTCGACGGCGGCTATTTCGGCTCCTTCGGCACCTACAGCTTCGACGCTGTGGGCGGCAACAACCTCGCCACCGGCTATTCGACGGCCTCCGACTGGTTCTTCCAGATGGTCTTCGTGGCCACCGCCGCCTCGATCGTCTCGGGCACGCTGGCCGAGCGCATCAAGCTGTGGCCGTTCCTCGCCTTCACGGTCATCCTGACCGGCTTCATCTACCCGATCGCCGGTTCCTGGCAGTGGGGCGCCGGCTGGCTGTCGGTGATGGGCTTCTCCGACTTCGCCGGTTCCACCCTCGTCCATTCGGTCGGTGGCTGGGCTGCACTGGCGGGCGCGCTGCTTCTGGGCGCACGCAAGGGTCGCTTCACCGCTGACGGTCGCGGCGTCGCCATGCCGGGTTCGTCGATCCCGCTCGCCACGCTGGGCACGTTCATCCTGTGGCTCGGCTGGTTCGGCTTCAACGGTGCATCGCAGCTCGCCATGGGCACGATCAACGACGTGTCGGACGTGTCGCGCATCTTCGCCAACACCAACCTGGCCGCGGCCGGCGGCGTGGTCGCCACGCTGATCCTGCTGCAGGTCATCTACAAGCGGGTCGACGTGACTATGGTGCTGAACGGCGCCCTGGCGGGTCTGGTCTCGATCACGGCGGAGCCGCTGCAGCCCTCGCCCCTGTCGGCGATCCTGATCGGTGCCGTCGGTGGCGTGATCGTGGTCTTCGCGGTGCCGCTGCTGGACAAGCTGAAGATCGACGACGTGGTCGGTGCGATCCCGGTCCATCTCCTCGCCGGTATCTGGGGCACGATGGCCGTGCCGCTGACCAATGCGGAGACGAGCTTCAGCGTGCAGCTGATCGGCGTCCTCGCCTACGGTGTCTTCACCTTCGTCGTCAGCCTGGTGGTCTGGGCGATCCTGAAGGCGGTGATGGGCATCCGGGTCAGCGAGGAGGAAGAGGCGCTTGGCCTCGATCGAACCGAGGTGGGCGTGGAAGCCTATCCGGAGTTCTCGGTCGGCCGCGCCTGATCCAAACCTGCCGAACGATGCGAGAAGGGGGCCCTTGGGGCCCCCTTTTCACGTTCGGGGCGCCGATGCCGAACGCGTGACCGGTATGCCTAACAAAGCGTCATTCTGGGCGCGAAACAGGCAGATTGCGCGGCCGCTGCGGCGAAAATGGCGTCAGATCGGCCAGTTTTAAGGCGCTGCGCGCTGCTTCGGGGATATGGCACGGCTTTTGATTGTCTGCCCGCGGGAGCGCCGCGACGCTTCCTCTCCGGCCCCTTCAGGGGCGCACTGGAAAGAAGAGCGACATGGTCACCACTTCCCGTCTGAAACGCCATCTGCCGGCTTTGGCCGCAGGCCTCGGCCTTGCCGCGGCGCTTGCCTGTCCGGCACTGGCCCAGGAGGCCGCGGTGGCCGAAGCGGCTGCGGCGGCGGCGCCCGTCGTCGAGAAGGGCGACGTTGCCTGGATGATGACCGCGACGCTGCTCGTCCTCTTCATGACGCTGCCGGGCCTGGCGCTGTTCTATGGCGGGCTGGTGCGGGCCAAGAACATGCTGTCGGTGCTGATGCAGTGCACCGTCATCGCCGGCGTCGTGATGATCATCTGGGTGGTCTACGGCTACTCCATGGCATTCGGCGGCGGCACCAGCCCTTACTGGGGCGGCTTCGGCAAGCTGTTCCTTGCCGGGGTGACCGTGGATTCCACCGCTGCCACCTTCACCGACGGGGTCGCGCTGCCGGAATATCTGTTCATCGCCTTCCAGATGACCTTCGCGGTGATCACGCCGGCCCTGATCGTTGGCGCCTTCGCCGAGCGCATCAAGTTCTCGGCGGTGATGCTGTTCACCGTGCTCTGGGTGACGCTGGTCTATTTCCCGATCGCCCACATGGTGTGGGACGGCTCGGGCCTGATCTTCAACTGGGGCGCGCTCGATTTCGCCGGCGGCACCGTCGTCCACATCAATGCCGGCATCGCGGCGCTGGTGGGCTGCCTGTTCGTCGGCAAGCGCGCCGGCTTCGGCCGCGACATGATGGCTCCGCACTCGATGACGTTGACCATGGTCGGCGCCTCGATCCTGTGGGTCGGCTGGTTCGGCTTCAACGCCGGCTCGAATCTCGAGGCGACCGGCGGCGCGGTGCTGGCCATGCTGAACACCTTCACCGCCACCGCCGGCGCGCTGGTCGCCTGGTGCGTGATCGAGACGATGATGCGCGGCAAGGCCTCGATGCTGGGCGCGGCCTCCGGCATCGTCGCCGGTCTCGTCGCGGTGACCCCGGCCTGCGGCACCGTTGGGCCGGTCGGCGCCATTGTGCTCGGCGCGATCTCCAGCGGCATCTGCTACTTCTTCGTCGATGTCGTGAAGAACAAGTTCGGCTATGACGACAGCCTCGACGTCTTCGGCATCCACGGTGTCGGCGGCATCGTCGGGGCGATCGGCACCGGCATCTTCACCGCGCCCTGGCTGGGCGGCACGGGCGACGCGGACTTCTCCATCGCCGCACAGACCATGATCCAGATCTGGGCCGTCCTCGTCACCATCGTGTGGTGCGGCGTCATCTCGGCGATCCTGTTCAAGCTCGTTGACATGGCCGTGGGGCTGCGGCCGACCGCCGAGGCCGAGCGCCAGGGCCTCGATCTCGCCTATCACGGCGAGGTCGCCTACCACTCGTAAGCCATCCTCCCAAGGCTGACTCGACGGGGACGGGCGCAAGCCCGCCCCCGTTGGCGTTTGCAAGGGGAGGCGGCAGCCGGCGCCGGCCTTACAGAAGCGCGCGGTATTCGGGATGGCGGCGGAACTGCGCCTGAACGTAGGAGCATTGCGGCACCACGGTCAGGCCGGCGCCGCAGGCCCAGTCGACCGCCGCGGCCAGAAGTTTGGCGGCGATGCCCTGGCCGCGTTCGCTGGCCGGCACATAGGTGTGCTCGAAGATCGCCGTCGTGTCGCCGGCCATCGTGTAGGTCAGCTCCGACTCGCCGCCCGGCGTCGAAAAGCGGCCCATGCCGCCGTGGTTCTCGTGGCGAATGTCCATGTCCTGGCTCCGTCTGTCTCTGTCGGCCGCGACATGGGAGGTGAGGCGCGCCGCGGCAAGCCGGAGGCGGTTCCGGCGGGCTTTGATGCGGCCGCCGCAACTTCCTCTTAAGCTTAAACGGGTCTTAACCAGCCGCGCCTACTCTCCGCGCAAGCAGTGGACCCGCCGCTTCGGGCCGGTCCGCGACGACGAGACAGGCAGGACACGATGGCATCGACGGCGAGTGGCGACAGCCAAACTTCCTTCATCCGGCGGCAGGCCGAACTCTGCGGTGCGGCAGGTCTGATCGGCCTGGCGGCCTATCTGGGCGTCGCCTGCGCCACCTGGACGGTCAGCGATCCGTCGCTGAGCCAGTCGAACCAGAACATGGTCGAGAACTGGGCCGGTCCGGCCGGCGCCGTGGTCGCCGATCTCGCCATGCAGATCTTTGGCCTGGGCGCGGCGCTGCTCGTCGCGCTGCCGGCGATCTGGGGCCTTCTGTTCCTGTCCGGCCTGTCCGTCGACCATATCTGGCGCCGCGCCTGGTATGCGCTGGCCGGTATCGTTCTGGCCTCGGCGGCCCTCGGCTGCCTGCCGGCCCCGGCCGGCTGGCCGCTGCCGATCGGGCTTGGGGGCGTGGCCGGCGACATCGTGCTGAAATTCCCGGCGCTGGCCACCGGCGCCTATCCGAGCGGCTTTCTCGGCTTCGTCTTCGCGGTGATGATCGCCGCGCCGGCCGGCTGGCTGTTCCTCAACGGCGCCGGGCTGATCGATCGCAACCGCGCCAGGCCCGTGGCCGATACTCGCCGCCGTCCCGTCGAGGATGAGGACGAGGAGGCCGGCGAAAGCCGCGTGGCGCTGGCCATCGGCGCTTTGGCCCATACCGCCTATTCGGTCCGTTCTTCGGTGCAGCGTCACCTCGAAGCTCGGCGCGCGGCGCGCGAGCCGGCGGAATTCGGCGACCGCTTCGACGACTGGCAGGACGACGACTTCGCGACGCCGCAGGCCGCGCAGCAGCCGCAGATGCAGAGCGGGCGCGAGATTCGCGTCGCCGCGCAGGCCGAGACCGGCGCCGGCTATCACGACCCGATGGCGGATTATCCCGAGGATGACGGCATGACCGATGCCGGCAACTGGCAGGATGACGTGCCCTATGGCGACGAGCAGGCGGCCTATGACGGCAGCTTCGACGAGCCGCAGCCGGCCCTCGACGACGATGCCATGGTGGTCGGCCCCGCCGACCGCGTGTCGCCCAACGCCGCACCGATCCCCGAGGAGAACGGCGGCTGGCGCGGGCTTCTGGCCGGCAACATCGTCGCCTTCCCGGGCCGCAAGGCGCCGGCCGCCGAAGCGCCGCGCAGCGAGCCACGCGGCCGTGCCGAAGGGCAGGGCGCACCCGCCCGGCCGCCGCAGCGCGCCGCAGCCCCGCAGCCCGATGCCGGCGTGCGCGTCGTGCCGCAGGCCACCGTCACCGCCGAACAGCAGCGCCTGCGCACCGGCTCCGGCCGCGCCACGGCCCTGAAGCCGGTCACCACGGTCGCCGACCCGGTGCGCTTCGAGCTGCCGTCGATCGAATTCCTGACGCCGCCCAAGCCGCGCAGCCGCGACAGCTCGCTGTCGCCCGAGGCGCTGCAGGAGAATGCCCGCCTGCTCGAAGGCGTGCTGGAGGATTTCGGCGTCAAGGGCGAGATCATCGAGGTCCGTCCGGGCCCGGTCGTCACCCTCTACGAACTGGAGCCGGCACCCGGCATCAAGTCGTCGCGCGTCATCGGCCTGTCGGACGACATCGCCCGCTCGATGAGCGCCATCGCCGCCCGCGTCGCCGTCATCCCGGGCAAGAACGCCATCGGCATCGAACTGCCGAACCAGCGCCGCGACACGGTCTATTTCCGCGAGATGATCGGCTCCGACGCGTTCATCCAGAACAAGGCCAAGCTGCCGCTGGCGCTGGGCAAGACCATCGGCGGCGAGCCGGTGATCGCCGACCTCGCCAAGATGCCGCATCTCCTGGTTGCCGGTACCACCGGTTCGGGCAAGTCGGTGTCGATCAACACCATGATCCTGTCGCTGCTCTACCGGATGACCCCGGCCGAGTGCCGGCTGATCATGATCGACCCGAAGATGCTGGAACTGTCGATCTATGACGGCATCCCGCATCTCTTGGCCCCGGTGGTCACCGACCCGAAGAAGGCCGTTGTCGCGCTGAAGTGGACCGTCCGCGAGATGGAGGACCGCTATCGCAAGATGTCCAAGGTCGGTGTGCGCAACATCGACGGCTTCAATGCCCGGGTGAAGGCCGCCATGGAGAAGGGCGAGACGATCTCGCGCACGGTCCAGACCGGCTTCGACCGCGAGACCGGCGAGCCGATCTTCGAGACCGAGGAATTCGACCTGTCGCCGCTGCCCTACATCGTCGTCATCATCGACGAGATGGCCGACCTGATGATGGTCGCGGGCAAGGACATCGAGGGCACGGTGCAGCGCCTGGCACAGATGGCCCGCGCCGCCGGCATCCACGTCATCATGGCGACCCAGCGCCCGTCGGTCGACGTCATCACCGGCACGATCAAGGCCAACTTCCCGACCCGTATCTCCTTCCAGGTGACCTCGAAGATCGACTCGCGCACCATCCTGCAGGAGCAGGGCGCCGAGCAGCTTCTGGGCATGGGCGACATGCTGTTCATGGCCGGCGGCGGCCGCACCCAGCGCGTCCACGGCCCGTTCGTCGACGACGCCGAGGTGGAGGACATCGTCAATCACCTGAAGAGCCAGGGCGTGCCGGACTATCTCGACTCGATCCTCGAGGAGGACGAGGAAGATGGCGGCGACGGTGGCTCCGGCGGCGGTTCGGGCGGCGGCGAGCCGGACGAAGGGGCCGACCTCTACGACCAGGCGGTGGCGATCGTCCTGCGCGACGGCAAGGCCTCGACCTCCTACGTCCAGCGGCGGCTGTCGATCGGCTACAACCGCGCCGCCTCGATCATCGAGCGGATGGAGCGCGAGGGCGTCGTCGGGGCGGCCAACCATGCCGGCAAGCGCGAGATCCTGGTGCCCACCGAAGACGACCGCATGTGATCGTCCGGATGGGCGCGCGAAAGGTCGACAGTGCGCCGCACGCGTGCCCCATTGCTCCCCCAGACTGACGTCCAAGGAAGGGCCCCCGCGCCGAAACGGCTCCGGGGCCCTATATCCCCCGCATGAGACGAAGGGCGGACTTCGGAACAAGGGAAGTATCCATCACCATGGCCAAGACATTCGACATCATCTCCCGCTTCGCCACGACCCGCGCCCTGGCTGCGACGCTTGCCGTCGCCGCGGTCTGCGGTCCGATGGCGGCCGGTCCTGCCGCGGCGCAGGCCGGCGCCCAGCAGATCGCCGATCATTTCGCGGGCATCCCCTCGATGCACGGCGACTTCGTGCAGTTCGATCCGAACGGCCGGCAGACCGAGGGCAAGTTCTATATCGAGAAGCCGGGCAAGGTGCGCTTCGACTACACCCAGCAGCCGCTGCGGGTGATCGCCGACGGTTCCACCGTGGCGATCAACAACAAGAAGCTGAACACCTGGGACACCTATCCGCTGTCGAAGACGCCGCTGAAGCTCCTGCTCGACCGGCGGATCGACCTCTCCCAGGCGAATATCCAGAGCGTCAAGGAAGAGCCGGACCTGACGACCATCGTCATGGGCGACAGCTCGATCTTCGGCAATTCGCGCATCACGCTGATGTTCGATCCGAAGAGCTACGAGCTCAAGCAGTGGACGATCCGCGACCAGCAGGGCAAGGACACCACGGTGATGATCTACAACGTCAAGCATGGCGGCGACATCGCCGAATCGACGTTCAAGATCCCCTATACCGCGATCGCCCAGGGCCAGACCGGCAACTGACGCGGCCCGCGTCGCGGGGCTGGCAAGGCCGGCGCCTGCGGCGCTTCGCCGGTTCCCGCTTCGGCGGCCGCGAGCACGATCCCGCGGCGCCGGGACCGGCATCGCGCTGCGTATCGCAGCGCAATATCTTGCTCGAAACAGGTTTTTCATGGTTACCCGCCGTTAATCAAAAGCTTAACGCAAGATGGGCGGCCTGAAACGATCCGGCCTCCGACTGCTTAACCGATCGACGACTGCTGTTCGGCAGTCACGAGAAAAGGAGGCAGTCATGAGTGCAGCAACACCTCGGATCATCCTTTCTACTCTTCTTATCGGATCGGCGCTTGCGGTGGCATCGCCCGCACTGGCGCAGATCGGCGCGGGCGTCGGCGCCTCCGTCGGCGGGGTCAGTGCCGGCGTGGGCGCGTCGGTCGGTGGCGGCATCAGTGCCGGGGCTGGCGCCTCGGCCGGAGGCCATGACGGCGGCGGTGTCGGCGCGGGCGCCGGCGCATCGGTTGGCGGAGGCAATGGCGTCAACGCTGGTGCGGGGGCCTCGGTTGGCGGCAACAATGGCGTGAATGCCGGTGTCGGAGCGTCGGTCGGCGGCGGCAGCGGCGCCGATGCGGGCGTTTCGGCCTCCCTCGGCGGCCAGAACGGCATCGGCACGAACGGCCGCGTCTCCATCGGCGGCACGCCGCAACAGCCGGGCGGCACCGCCGTGCCCGCGCCGACCAGCCCGCAGATCCCCAATCCAGGTGCCGCGCAGGGCTTCGACGGAGAGGAGGCGCGCTATTATGCGGCCTTCGAGGGCATGTCGCGGTCGGAGCAGACGGCGATGGTCCGCCGCTGCGCCGGCATCATGGCCGATCCGAACGCCTTCGATCGCGGTCTCGTGGCGCTCTGCAAGGTCGTCCAGCAGGTCCGCTGACCGGCCTTCGGTCGGAGTGGGGCAGCGGCACGGCGGCAGGACTGTGCCGGCCGTCGGCTCCTTAGCCATACCGTATTGGATCGGCGCCGCCTCGTGCGGCGCCGGTTGCGTGAGCGGGCGAGACTTGAACGGTGCCGGCAGGCCGCCTAAGCGGGAGCCCCATCGTGTTTTCGCCGGAACTGCCCATGCCCTTCACCATCGCGACCTGGAACATCAATTCGGTGCGCCTGCGCATGCCTCTGGTGCAGCGGCTCCTGGAAGAGCGGCAGCCGGATATCCTGTGCCTGCAGGAGACCAAGTGCCCGAACGACCAGTTTCCGGAAAAGGCCTTCAAGGCGCTCGGTTACGAGCACATCGCGATCCATGGCCAGAAGGGCTATCACGGCGTCGCCACGGTCTCGAAGCAGCCCTTCGACGACATCGTGCGCCAGGATTTCTGCCAGATCGGCGATGCGCGCCACCTGTCGACGCGGCTGAGCATCGGCGGGCGGCGGCTGCGGGTGCACAATTTCTATGTGCCGGCGGGAGGTGACGAGCCGAATCCGGAGGTCAACGTCAAGTTCAAGCACAAGCTCGACTTCATCGAGGAGATGCGGCTGATCAGCGCCGAGGCCGAGCCGGGCGTCTCCTCGCTGCTCGTCGGCGATCTCAACATCGCCCCCTTCGAGACCGACGTCTGGTCGCACAAGCAGCTTCTGAAGGTGGTGTCGCATACGCCGATCGAATGCGAGGGGCTGCTGCGGGCGCAGGCCGACGGGCGCTGGACGGACCTGATGCGCCATCACGTGCCGATGGAGGAGCAGCTGTTCACCTGGTGGAGCTACCGTTCCAAGGACTGGGCGGCGTCCAATCGCGGCCGGCGCCTCGACCATATCTGGGGATCGCAGGATCTCGCGCCGGCCCTGACCACGATCGACGTGATGAGCGCCGCACGCAGCTGGGAGCGGCCCTCCGACCACGTCCCGGTGCTGGCGAGCTTCGACATCGCCTGAAGACCGGGGGCGCCCCCTCAAGGGCGCGGCCCGGTTTCAGCTGGTGAAGCGGTGTTCCATGGCGAGGATGTCGCCGGTCATTTCTGCAAGCCGGGCCTTCAGCTTGGCGTGCAGGCCGGCGGCGTAGTCGGGATACTCTTCCAGCATGCGCCGGAACAGCGGCCGGGTGATGCGGATCAGTTCGCAGTCGGTCAGCGTGCGGGCGCTGGTCGGGCGCCGGGTCTCGGTGATCAGGGCCATTTCGCCGAGAAGCGTGCCAGGCCCGTAGGTACCGACGACGATCTGACGCTCGGGCCGGCCCCGCAGGAGCGCGATCTCGCCCGAGACGATGACCAGACCGGCGTCGGAGCGGGCATCCTCGCGGAACACGAACTCGTCGCGGTGCAGCCGCCGACGCTCGGCGCCGAAGGCCAGCAGCCGCAACTGGTCGGCATGCAGATCCTCGAACAGGGGCACGTTGCGCAGGACGGCGATGTCGCTTTCGAGACTCATCTGGTCGGCGCACCGATCTCCTGCCGGGTTCGCGGCGGCCCGTTGACCAGTACCGTCGCAGCTCTGGCTGCCCGTCGTTTCGTTGCCCGGCGCAGCCGGACCTGTTCGCCCGCCAAGGGAGCGTTAGCGAATGGTTATACGGGAGCGGCGAATTGATGGAAACTCACGACCGGCCGCTTCCGGCCGGCAGGCGGCGCTCATCCGCAGCTTTCCGGGCGGCCAGCATCAGGGGACGAGCTTGTAGCCGCCGGATTCGGTGATCAGGATCCGCGCACTGGACGGGTCCGCCTCGATCTTCTGGCGCAGCCGGTAGACATGGGTCTCCAGCGTGTGGGTGGTGACTCCGGAATTGTAGCCCCAGACCTCCTCCAGCAGCACGTCGCGGGTGATCACCCGGCGGTCGGCGCGGTAGAGATAGCGGATGATCGCCGTCTCCTTCTCGGTCAGGCGGATCTTGCCGCCCTTGTCGTCGAGAAGCACCTTCTGGCTGGGCTTGAAGATGTAGGGCCCGACCTGGAAGGTGGCGTCCTCGCTGTTCTCGTGCTGGCGCAGCTGGGCGCGGATGCGGGCGAGCAGCACGGCGAAGCGGAACGGCTTGGTGACGTAGTCGTTCGCCCCCGCCTCGAGGCCGAGAATGGTGTCGGCGTCGGTGTCCTGGCCGGTCAGGATGATGATCGGCGCCTTGAAGCCGGTCTTGCGCAGGACCTTCACCGCCTCGCGGCCGTCCATGTCCGGCAGGCCGACATCCATCACCACGAGGTCGATCAGCCCGGCCCGCGCGGCATTGATGCCCTTGGTCGCGTCGGGCTCCTGCAGGACCGTGAACTCCTCGTGGAGGGAGAGCTGGTCGGCCAGGGTCTGCCGAAGATCGGTGTCGTCATCGACGATGAGAATGCTGCGTACGCTCATGCGATATCGTCGCCCGGTTTTCTCTGCCGTCGCGCCGACGGAGCGGCTCGCGGCTGTAACAATTCGTGATAGACATAGGCGGTTTTCCCGCCGTGTCATGGTCCAGTTGCGAATGATTCCAAAAAAACCGGTGCTGATGGTCCGGCGCGCGCCCGGCAATCCCCGTCGCGGCATCCTGTGTGCCGGACCCTTGCGCCTGCCTTGCGCGCTCGGCCGCTCGGGCACGACGATCTTCAAGCGCGAAGGCGACGGCGCGACGCCGGTCGCCGCGATGGACGTGCTGTCGGCCTGGCACCGGCCGGGCCGGATGGCGCGCCCGGCCGCGCCGCTGCCGATCCGGCGGATCCGGCCCGATGTGGACGGGTGGTGCGACGCGCCCGACCACGCGGCCTACAATCGCCATGTCCGGCTGCCGTTTCCTGCGAGCGCCGAGCGGATGGCGCGCGCCGACCGGCTCTACAATTTCGTCGTGGTGCTCGACTGGAACATCCGGCAGCGCGGCCGGGGCCGCGGCAGCGCGATCTTCCTGCATGTCGCCAAGCCCGGCTATCCGCCGACGCAGGGCTGCGTTGCGGTGGCGCCGGCCGACATGCTGCGGCTGGCGCCGTATCTGAGGCGCGGGGCCAGGCTGGTGGTGCAGCGCTGACGCGCTGCGGTCTCCAGCGGCCCGACAATTCGTCACATGCAACCGCGTGCGAGCCTGCGGAGTTGACCCGTCAGGCTTACGGTTTGCCGGGAGTGGCTCCTGAGCTCTCCTGACAGGTTGCATGGAGACGGACATGGAACGCAGCGAAAACACCGACAATCCGACCATCGAACAATACGATCAGCCGACCGGTGGCTGGGGCTCGGTCAAGTCGCTCCTGTCCCACGCCAAGGACGAGGGCATGCTGGCGTCCACCCTGTGGGCGACCCTGCAGAAGCAGAACAAGGCCGACGGCTATCAATGCGTCTCGTGCTCCTGGGCCAAGCCGGCCGAGCCGCATACCTTCGAATATTGCGAGAACGGCGCCAAGGCGACGATCTGGGAAACGACGCCGAAGCGTTGCGACCGCGAGTTCTTCGCAAAACATACGGTGAGCGAGCTTCTGGAGTGGACGGACCACGATCTGGAAAAGCAGGGCCGGCTGACGACCCCGATGCGCTACGACCGCACGCTCGACCAGTATGTGCCGGTGAAATGGGAGGACGCCTTCCGCGAGATTGCAGCTGAGCTCAACGGCATCGATCCGAAATCGGCGGTGTTCTACGTCTCGGGCCGCGCCGCGCTCGAGACCTCGCATATGTGGCAGCTGATGGCGCGGATCTACGGGTCCAACAACCTGCCCGATTCCTCCAACATGTGCCACGAATCCACCTCGGTTGGCCTGCCGGAATCGATCGGCTCGCCGGTGGGCACGGTCACGCTGGACGATTTCGACCAGTGCGACATGATGTTTTTCTTCGGTCACAACACCGGCACCAATGCGCCGCGGCTGCTGCACTGGGTGCAGGAGGCGCGCAAGCGCGGGGCGCCGGTGATCACCTTCAATCCGGTGCTGGAGCGCGGCCTGATGCGCTTCAAGAACCCGCAATCGCCGACCGAGATGCTGTCCCCCGACGAGGGGACCAAGATGTCGAGCGACTATTACCAGGTGCGCGGCGGCGGCGACATCGCGGCGATGACCGGCATCGCCAAGGCGGTCTTCGCCCTCGACGACGCGGCCCGGGAGACCGGCCGGCCGCGGGTGCTCGACGTCGATTTCATCGAGACGCACTGCCACGGCTTCGACGAGTTCGAGCGCTTCGTGCGGCAGGCGGACTGGGACGAGATCGTACGCTGCTCCGGCCTGCCGCGGGACGAGCTTGAGCATGTCGGCCGGGTCTACGCGAAGGCCGAGAAGGTCATCGGCAATTACGGCATGGGCCTCACCCAGCACCGGCACGGCATCGAGAACGTGCAGATGCTGGTCAACCTGCTCCTGATGCGCGGCATGATGGGCAAGCCGGGCGCCGGCATCTCGCCGATCCGCGGCCATTCCAACGTGCAGGGCCAGCGCACCGTCGGCATCACCGAGAAGCTGAAGCTGATCCCGGTGGAGAAGTTCGAGGAGTTCTACGGCTTCACCGTCCCGAAGGAGGACGGTCTCGACACGATCGGAACCTGCGAGGGCATTCTCGACGGATCGGTGAAGGCCTTCGTGGCGCTGGGCGGCAATTTCTCACGCGCCATTCCCGACACGGCCCGGATGGAGAATGCCTGGCGGCGCATGCGCCTCAATGTCCAGATCTCCACCAAGCTGAACCGCAATCACCTGCTGACGGCGGAGATCAACTACATCCTGCCCTGCATCGGCCGGATCGAGCGCGATACGCAGGCGAGCGGGCCGCAGACGGTTTCCATGGAGGATTCCACCGCCTGCATCCATGCCTCCTTCGGACACCGCGAGCCGGCGTCGCGCGAGCTCCTGTCGGAGCCCAAGATCGTCGCCGAACTCGCCAAGGCGCTGGTGCCGGGCAAATCGACCGTGCCGTGGGATGAATGGGTCGGCGACTACGCCAAGGTCCGCGACGCGATCGAGCGGGCCTATCCGACCGATTTCCGCGACTTCAACAAGCGCATGGGCACGCCCGGCGGGTTCCACCGCGACATCGGCGCCTCCTATCGCGAATGGCGCACGGAATCCGGCAAGGCGAATTTCCTCACCCCGGACACCTTCGACGTCGACCCGGACATCGACACCACCAGCGCCGATGTCCTGAAGCTGATCACCCTGCGCTCGAACGATCAGTTCAACACGACGATCTACGGCTATGACGACCGTCTGCGCGGGGTGTTCGGCACCCGCATGGTCATCCTGATGAACGAGGAGGACATGCAGCGGCTGGGTCTTCGGAACGACGACCGCGTCGATGTCCAGACCCATACGGACGACGGGATCGTTCGCAAGGTCGAGGATTATCGGGTCCATGCCTGGGCGATGCCGAAGGGCAATTGCGGCGGCTATTACCCGGAGCTGAACGCCCTGCTGCCGCTGTGGCACCATTCCAGGCGGGCCCATGTGCCGGCCGCCAAGTCGATCCCGGTGCGGCTGACCAAGCGGGGCCGGCAGGCCACGGCCTGAGCCGGGTCCCGATCTCCCGCCGCTGACGGCCCGGGAATCATGCGAAGGACGGACGCCTGTCGATCAGGCGCCCGTCCACCGCCAGACATTGGTGCGCTTGATTTCGGCGTCCTCCAGGGCCCGGGTGACCGGCACTTCGTAGGTCGCCAGCCGGCTGACGCGATCGGCCGGCAGATAGGCCCGGCCCGGATCGCCGACGAGAATAGTGATGCCCTCGGCGCTCAGCCGGTCGAACCACGGCGCGATCCGCCGGGCCATGTCCGCGTCGAAGAAGACATCGCCGGCAAGCAGGATGTCGGCCTGCGGGATCTCGCCGATGATGTCGTGCGCCTTGAAGCCGACCGGGGTTTCGTTGAGGGCGGTGTTGAGGCGGATCGCGGCGGCACAGAACGGGTCGATGTCGTAGCCGGTGACGGCGGCCGCGCCGGCACGCGCCGCGGCGATGGCGACGAGGCCGGACCCGGTCGCAAAGTCGGCGACGCGCCTGCCCCGCACGAGCTCGGGACGGTCCAGAACATGGCGGGCGAGCGCCTGTCCGCCGGCCCAGGCAAAGGCCCAGAAGGGCGGCGGCAGGCCGATCGCGTCCAGTTCCGCCTCGGTCTTCAGCCACAGATCATGCGCCTCGTCGGCGAGATGGAGCCGGATCTCGGGGACATGGGGCGGGGCGAGGATCGCCGTGTTGGCGCGGATGAAGCGCTCGGCGTCGGCGGGGACGATGCGATCCTTCATGCCGCAGCGCCGGGCTGCACGGGCGGTGAAAGGGCGGAGCCGCCGAAGCGGCCCGCACCGTCTTTAAGGAAACCGATCAGGCTTCGTTCTTCACGCGGTCGCTTTCGGCGCGCAGCTTGTCGATGAGGATCGACGCATCGGCCTTGCTCAGCGTCTCGTCGAAGGGATGTCCCGTCTCCTCGCAGAGCGTCTTGAGATAGGACCCCTGTGCCCCGGTCATGGGCTCGCCGCCCGTCGTCCAGGTTTCGGGGTCCTTCTCGGTATTCGAGCCGGTGTCGACCTTGGCGTTGGCAGTATCCATGACATGTCTCCGAAGATTGTGTTGTTCCGGAAATGTTCATGGCGCGGCTCCGTTCCCGCGACAGCACCGTTGCGCCGTCTCTGCGGCTATTTGCCCATGGCCCTGGCGGGATCGAGCCCACCCATCTCGCAGACGGTGCGGAACTCGTCCGGCTCGACCGGCTGCACCGACAGACGGGAATTGTTGACCAGCACCATGTCCTTGAGCGCCGGCTCGGCCTTCACCGCATCGAGTGTCACCGGATTGGGCACGTCCATCACCGCCTTGATGTCTACGCACTCCCACTTGCCATCCTTGGCGGTGGAATCGGGATGCGCCTCGGCGATCACCTCGACGATCCCGACGACGGCCTTGCCCTCGTTGGAATGGTAGAAGAAGCCGCGGTCGCCGACCTTCATCTCGCGCATGAAGTTGCGGGCCTGGTAGTTGCGGACCCCGTCCCACTCCTGCCCCTTGTCGCCGGCCTTCTTCTGATGGTCGAAGGACCATTTGAACGGCTCGGACTTGAACAGCCAGTAGCGCATGCCCTCGCTCATGCCGTCGCTGCCGGGTTCTTGATGGCCCAGTTCCAGGGGCGGACATCGACCTTGGCGAAGAGCCCGGCCAGTGCATAGGGATCCTTCGCCGCGGTCGCCCTGGCCGCGTCCAGCGAGTCCGCCTCGATCACCACCAGACTGCCGCAGGGCTTGTCGTCGGGGCCGAGGAACGGGCCGGCGAATTTCAGCCCGTCGCCGAGACCGTGCAGGAACGCCAGATGGTCGGCGCGGGTGTCGAGGCGCAGCTGCAGGCTGTCCGGCTTGTCGTCGCAGAGAATGGCAAAGAGCATCGGGTGATCCTTGTCTGGTGGGTCAGGAAAACGGCACGCGAGCGACAGCCCGGTGCCGCGGGTTCAAACGGTTTCCCGCTTCAGGGGGCGGGCGAGCAGGGCCTCGATCGCCGCGTCGATGTCGAGCTGGCCGGCGAGAATGGCGGCGACGGTGGCGATGATCGGCGCGTCGATGCGGTGTTCCTGCGCCAGGCGGGCGGCGATCTCGGCGGTGAACACGCCCTCGGCGAGCTTCAGCCCGGCGCGGTCGTCGCCGCGGCCGAGGGCCATGCCATAGGCGAAATTGCGCGACTGGGCGCTGGAGCAGGTCAGCACCAGATCGCCGAGGCCGGAGAGGCCCATCAGCGTGTCCGGGCGGCCGCCGAGTGCCGCGCCCAGACGGCGCAGCTCGACGAAGCCGCGGGTCACGATGGCGGCCTGGGCGGAGGCACCGAGGCCGCGGCCGGCGACCGCGCCGGCGGCCAGCGCCAGGACGTTCTTCAACGCGCCGCCCGCCTCGACGCCGCGCATGTCGGCGGTGGCATAGCCGCGAAAGGTGTCTGTCGACAGACGCCGCGCCGCCGCGTCGGCGGCCTCTTCTGTTTCGGCCGCAATGGTCACGGCGGTCGGCAGGCCGCGCGCCACGTCGGCGGCAAAGCTCGGGCCGGAGAGGACGGCGAGGGGGCGGCCCGGCAGCACCTCGGCCAGAACATCGGTGGCAAAGCGGCCGGTCTCGCGCTCGATGCCCTTGGAGCAGAGGATCGCCAGCGCATCGTCGGCAATGTGGGGGGCAAGATCGGCGGCGACGGTGCGCAGGCTCTGGGCCGGCACGACGAAGAGGATGGTGCGGGCGCCGGCGAGGGCTTCGGCCGGCTCCGTGGTGGCGATGAGGCCCTCCGGCAACGGCGTGTCGGGCAGATAGCGCGGGTTGCGCCGGCTCCCGTTGATGGCGGCGACGGTTTCTGCGTCGCGGGCCAGGATCCGCGGCGCGTGGCCGGCCCGGGCATAGAGGCAGCCCAGCGCCGTACCCCAGGCGCCGCCGCCGACGATGGCGAAATGGCTCATGCCTTGGCTCCCCGTCGGCCGAAGCCGATCATCGGCGCCGAATCCCCGTCCAGCGGCCAGCGCGAGCGTACCGGCGCATCCAGGCCATCGACCATGCCGGCCTCGAAACGCTCCAGCCCGGCATAGGCGATCATCGCCGCATTGTCGGTGCACAGCGTCAGCGGCGGGGCGACCAGCCGAACGCCGGTCCGTGCGGTCTCGGCCTCGAGCGCGGTGCGGATCGCCCGGTTGGCGGCAACGCCGCCGGCCACCGCCAGTACCGGATCGGCGAGATCGGGGAAACGCTCGCGGAACTGCGTCAGGGCGCGGCCGACCCGGTCGGCCAGGCTGTCGGCGGCGGCGGCCTGGAAACCGGCGCACAGATCGTCGACATCGGCCGGCGACAGCGGCGCGGCGGCCTGGGCCGCCATGCGCAGCGCCGTCTTCAGGCCGGAGAAGGAGAAGTCCAGCCGCGGATTGCCCTTCATCGGGCGCGGCAGGGCGAAGCGCTTCGGGTCGCCCGCCGCCGCGCGCCGCTCGACATGCGGCCCGCCGGGATTGGGCAGGCCGAGCAGCTTGGCGGTCTTGTCGAAGGCCTCGCCCAGCGCGTCGTCGATGGTCGTGCCCCAGCGCTCATAGGCGCCGAGCCCGCGCACCAGCACGATCTGGCTATGGCCGCCGGAGACCAGCAACAGCAGGTAAGGATAGGCGAGGCGGTCGGTCAGGCGCGGCGTCAAGGCGTGGCCTTCGAGATGATTGATCGCCAGGAATGGCAGCCGGCGCGCGGCGGCGATCGCCTTGCCGGTCATGGCACCGACGATCAGCCCGCCGACAAGGCCGGGGCCGGTGGTCGCCGCGACGGCGGACAACTCGTCGAAACCGATGCCGGCCTCGTCCATCGCCGCCTTCACGATGCCGTCCAGCGCCTCGACATGGGCCCGCGCGGCGATCTCCGGCACGACACCGCCGAAGGCGGCATGTTCCTCGACCTGGCTCAGCACCACGTTGGACAGGATCACCGGCGCGCCCGCATCGTCGCGCCCGACGACCGACGCGGCGGTCTCGTCGCAGCTCGTCTCGATGCCGAGGATCAGGGGGCGGGGCGGATTGGCAGGCGTCACGTTCGGTCCGGGCGGTAATGGCGTGGTGCCGACATAGGCGATCGGCGCGCGTCCCGCCACCGTCGATCGCCGCTCGAAACCGGTCGGCGGCGGTTGAAATTCCGGCCCGGACGGTTCCGGTGGGCGGTCCGCCGCCCTATGAACGAGCCCACGACATGCAAAGCGAACTGACGGGACAGACCATGGCCAGCGACATCATC
Source organism: Aurantimonas sp. DM33-3 (assembly GCF_014334315.1). Lineage (NCBI taxonomy): Bacteria > Pseudomonadati > Pseudomonadota > Alphaproteobacteria > Hyphomicrobiales > Aurantimonadaceae > Aurantimonas > Aurantimonas sp. DM33-3. Next base: position 36,378 of record NZ_JACSGS010000010.1, read on the forward strand.
CGGATCGGCACGCGCGGCAGCCAGCTTGCCAAGGCGCAGGCGAGCGAGGTGCGCGCCCGCCTGATGGCGGCGCACGATCTGCCGGAGGAGGCCTTCGAGATCGAGGTGATTTCGACCACGGGCGACCGCATTCTCGACCGGCCGCTGTCGGAAGTCGGCGGCAAGGGGCTGTTCACCAAGGAGATCGAGGCGGCGCTGATCGACGGGCGCATCGATATCGCGGCGCATTCGTCCAAGGACATGGCCACCGCCTCGCCGGAGGGGCTGGAGGTCTCGGCCTATCTGCCGCGCGAGGATGTCCGCGACGCCTTCATCGGCCGCACGGCGGCGACCATCGACGAACTGCCGCACGGGGCGACCATCGGCTCGGCCTCGCTGCGCCGCCAGTCGCTCCTGAAGCGGATGCGCCCGGATCTGAAGGTGATTACCTTCCGGGGTAACGTGCAGAGCCGGCTGCGCAAGCTGGAAGAGGGCCAGGTGGACGCCACGCTGCTGGCGCTGGCCGGGCTCAACCGCATGGCGATGCAGGACGTGGCGACCGAGATCCTCGAGGTCGAGCGTTTCCTGCCGGCGCCGGGACAGGGGGCGATCTGCATCCAGAACCGGATCGGCGACGAGCGGGTGCACGGCCTCGTGGCGGCGATCGCCGACCCGCGGACGACGGTGGCGCTGACCGCCGAGCGGGCCTTTCTCGCCGAACTCGACGGGTCCTGCCGCACGCCGATCGCCGCCCATGCGGTGTTGGCCGAGGACGGCACGGTCACCCTGCACGGCATGATCCTGACGCCGGACGGCAGCCGGATGCACGAGACCCGGCGCACCGGCATCGCCGCGGATGCCGAAGCGCTGGGCCGGCTGGCCGGCCGCGACGTTCTGGACGCGGCGGGGCCGGGCTTCTTCGACGGCTGGGGCGCCTGACGCGGCGCGGCTGGCCATGGCCCGGGTGCTGATCCTGCGCGCGGCGGACGCGGCCGTGCAGACGGCCGAGGCGCTCGCCAAGCGTGGCCATCGGCCGCTCGTTCTGCCGGTGGAATCGATGCGGACGATCGACGGCCCCGCTCCGACGGGCGACTTCGGCGCCCTTGCCGCGACCAGCATGCGCGCGGTGCCCGCCCTGGCGAAGGCGTTTCCGGGCGACGGGCGCCCGGTCTTCGCGGTCGGCGAGCGGACCGGCTCGGCGCTGCTGGCGGCGGGCTTCACCGATGTGCGGGATGCCGCGGGGGAGGCAGGCGACATGGCCCGGCTGGCCCGGGACGCAGGGTTCGATGAAACAGCGACCGTCCTCTATGCCGCGGGGCGGCCGCGCACGGGGACGCTGGAAACGGCGCTGACGGCGGCGGGAATCGGCTGCCGCGTCTGGGAGGTCTACGAAACAATGGCCCATCGCCCGGAGCGGAGCGCCGTCGCGGCTGTCCTGCATGACGGGCCGCCCGACGCGGTGCTGCTTTTGTCGGCCGGGCAGGCGACAGCCTATGGCGAGATGGTCGCGACCTGTCCCGATCTCTTCCAGCCGGCGCCCAGGATCCTGGCGCTCTCGGCGCGAATTGCCGCGGCTTTGCCTGCAAATCTCGCCGAAACGGTACGCCTATCTGACGACACCCGGCTTGCCTCGCTTTTCGAACGGCTCGACTAACCTAGTTGAAGGGTCAGGTCTGATGCGGCGCTTGCGCGGCCCGTGCGAATGAAGGACGAATAGCGTGAATGCGTGCGGTGCGGAAATCGACCCGATATCCCTGCCAAGCCCGGTGAGAATGGAGCAGTTTCGATGACCAACCGTCCCCGGCGCTCAAGGCCGAGCAAGACGCGCGGCCAGACGATCGATCTCAAGGCGGAAAAGAACGAACCGGTGACCGACAAGAACAACGACGACACTGGCGCGACGGCCTCTGCCAAGCCCGCCGGCCCGACCGACGCATCGAAGGATGGCAAGACGGCGCCGAAGGCGGGCGCTGCGCCCACGGCGTCCGCCAGCACGGCGAAGAGCGAGGTGAAGTACACCTCGAGCCGCGGTGCGAGCGAGCCCAAGATCGGCGATGCGACGGCATCGGGTACGGCCGGGACCGGTTCGGCCAAGGCCGAGCCGTCGAAGCCGGCAACGGCAGCGACGTCGTCGCCGGTCGCCAAGCCCGTCGGCGATCCGAAGGCCTCCGACAAGACCGGCTCCGCCGGGGCAACGACCGCTGCCACGACGGGGGCGGCCAGCGCCGCGACCGGCGCCAAGCCGAGCGACGCGAAACCGGCCACCGCGCCGGCCTCCTCCGCAACGACCGCCAAGCCATCCAGCACGACCGCGTCCCCGGCAGCGACCGGCACGGCCGCGAAGCCGGCAACGCCGGCAACGGGCAGTGGGACCGCAACGCCGACGACGGCATCGACGACCGGGACTCCGGCGGCGACCGCGGGCAAGGACGCATCGAAGCCTGCGGCGTCCAGCGGTGCGACCGCATCAACGTCCGCCGCTTCCGGTTCGGCGCAATCCTCCGCGAGCGGTGGGTCCGCGACCACCGGCAGCTCGCCTGCCAAGCCGACATCCACTCCGGCGTCGGCAACCGCATCGGCTGCAACCGCCGGCAAGCCCGCCTCGACGGGTTCGGGCGGCACCGGTTCGACCACGGGCGCTTCGCGGCCGGCATCGGCAACGCCAGCCACGACGGGCACCCCGGCTGCCGGCAGCAAGCCAGCGTCCGCCGCAACGGGGTCCACGACGCCCTCGTCCGGCAGTTCCAGCACGAGCGCAGCGTCGCGCACGACCGGCACTACGGGTCCATCAACGGGGCGCACGACGACATCGGTGGCCACCGACCGGTCCTCCGGGCTCGGCTTCGGCGGTGCGGCGGCGGCAGGCCTTGTCGGCGCGGTCATCGCCCTGGTGGGCGGCGCCGCGCTGCAGTCGGCCGGCTATCTGCCGAATTTCGGCGCCAGCGAGCAGACCACCGGCGAAAGCTACGCCAGCCAGAGCGCGCTGCAGGATCTGGACGGCGAAGTGGCGGCCCTGCGCGAGCAGTTCGCGGCGCTGCCGGCGACGCCGGCCGGTGATGGTGCGGACACGCAGGCCCTGACGGGCCGCGTCGATGCGCTCGAACAGGCTGCCGCCGCACCGGCGGACGACAGCGCTGCACAGGCAGCCGAGGCCGCCCGCACGGCCGCGGAAGGGGCGACCCAGACTGCGACTGCGGCCCAGCAGGCCGCCGATCAGGCCGGCCAGACCGCCAGCGCCGCGCAGGAAACGGCGAATGCGGCCCAGTCGAGCGCCGATGCCGCCGCCAAGGCGGCGAGCGACGCGCAGGCGACGGCTGCCAGCGCGCAGGAGGGCATTGCTGCCATCAACGAGACGATTTCCGGCTTCGACAGCCGGATCGCCACCGTCGAAGCGCGCAACCTGCAGGCGTCCAAGGCCTTCGCCGCGGCCAATCTGAAGGCCGCCATCGATGCGGGTGGGCCGTTCATGCAGCAGCTCGAGAACTACGCACAAATCGCCGGCGGCGAGGGTGCGACCGAGGAGTTGCGGGCCCTTGCGGCGGACGGCGTGCCGACCGAGCGCGAGCTGGCGACACGCTGGCCCGAGGTCGAGGACCGCATCGCCAGCCAGCTGACACCGGTTGCGCCGGATGCGCCGGTGGGCGACCAGCTCCTCTCCGGCCTGCGCTCGCTGGTGCAGGTGCGGCCGGTCGAGCCGTCGGCCTCGGCAGAGCCCGGCGAAGGCGGACCGAACGAAAGCCTGGCACGGCTCGACGCCGCCATCGGCGCGGGCGATCTGGCCGCCTGGACCGCCGAGTGGCAGACGCTCCCCGACGCGGCCAAGGAGGCCAGTCAGGATTTCGCCGACCAGGTCGAAGCCCGGCAGACCGCCGACCGGGTCATCGCCGACGCGCTCGCGTCGGCCACGGCGCCGGCCCAGCCGGCTGCCCAGGACAATCAGGGCTAAGGAACAGACATGCTGCGAATCCTCGCCTTCCTTCTCGTCGTTCTGGCCGCCGGCATTGGTTTTGCCTGGCTGGCCGACAATCCGGGAAGCGTCACCTTCGTCTGGCAGGGCCAGCAGGTCGCCACCAGCCTGATGGTCTTCCTCATCGGCCTCGGTGTCCTGATCTTCGCCGTGCTGCTCGTCGTCTGGCTGGTGCGGGCCTTCTTCAAGACGCCCGGCGCCATCGGCAATTGGTGGAGCACGAGCCGGCGCGACCGTGGCTACAAGGCCCTGTCGAGCGGCATCATCGCCGCCGGCGCCGGCGACGCCGTGCTCGCCCGCCGCATGACCAAGCGCAGCGACAAGCTGCTCGGCACGCGCCGCGAGCCGCTGATCCGCTTCCTCGACGCCCAGACGGCGATGATCGAGGGCGATCACGCGCGGGCCCGCTCGGCCTTCGAGCAGATGGAGCGTGATCCGGAGACCCGGCTTCTCGCCCTGCGCGGCCTGTTCCTCGAAGCCGAGCGCGTCGGCGACGAATCCGCCGCCCGCCATTATGCCGAGCGCGCCGTGCGGATTGCGCCGCATGTGCCCTGGGCGGGCGGTGCCGTGCTGGAATCGAAGTGCCTTGCCGGCGACTGGGACGGGGCACTCGCCATCCTGGAAGCCCAGAAGAACACCCGGCTGGTCGATCGCGACGAATCCAAGCGGATGCGCGCGGTGCTTCTGACCGCCAAGGCCATGACGCTGTCGGAGCGCGATCCGGCGGGGGCGAAGACCGCCGGGCTGGAAGCGCAGAAGCTCGCGCCCGACCTGCCGCCTGCGGCCCTCGTCGCGGCCGAGGCGCTGTTCCGCCTGGGCGATCTGCGCCGGGGCTCGAAGGTGCTGGAGACGAGCTGGATCAGCCAGCCGCATCCCGACATCGCCGAAGCCTATGTGCATGCCCGGCCGGGCGATTCGCCCGAGGATCGGCTGAAGCGGGCCCGCAAGCTGCATGGTCTGCACAGCGGCGCCGAAGCCGAGATGTGCCTGGCGCGGGCGGCGCTCGATGCCGGCGAATTCGATCTGGCCCGCAAATCCGCAATGGCTGCGGCGGATGCCGAGCCGCGCGAGAGCACCTATCTGCTGCTCGCCGATATCGAGGAAGCGCAGACCGGCGAAGTCGGCCGGGTGCGCGAGTGGCTCGGACGGGCCATCCGCGCGCCGCGCGATCCGGCCTGGACGGCCGAAGGCGTCGTGTCGCGCAACTGGGCGCCGATCTCGCCGGTCACCGGACGTCTCGACGCCTTCGAATGGAAGGTGCCGGTCGAGCGGATCGGCGATGGCGACGGTCCGATGATCGACGCGCATGATGGCGAGGCCGATCACGGTCCTGCAAAGACGATCGGTGCCGAGGCGAAAACGCCCGCGTCGGCGGCACCGGCGGCCGTGCCTGCCGCAACGCCTGCGCCGGCCAAGCCGGCGGCGTCCGAACCGGCCAAGCCGGCCACGCCCCCGGCGGCGAACAGCGGCGGAATTGGCGGAGCGGCGACCCAGCCGGCAGGCACGGATGCGACGAAGCCGGCGGAACCGCGCAAGCCCGAAGCAGTTGATCCGCCGAAGGAAACCAAACCCGCGCCGACCAGCGAAGAGCGCAAGGAAGCGCGGTTCGGCTGACGGCTCTCAAGGCCGACGGCCGCTCACGGCGAGGAACGATGTTCGAAGCATTCCGCGATTTTCTGCGCAATATCGGGGCCGGGCAGCCGGAAAGCCGCAAGGACCCGGAAGACGATCTGCGCGTGGCGACGGCCGCGCTCCTGTTCCACATCGTCCGGGCGGACGGCGTCGTGACCGATGACGAGCGCACCCGGCTGCACGAGGTCCTGCGCGAGGAATTCGCGCTGGCGCCCGACGAGGTCGACAGGATCGTCGCGGCGGGTGACGAGGCCGACACGGAAGCGGTGGATCTCTATAATTTCACCTCGGTCCTGAAGAACAGGCTGGGGGAGGCCGAGCGCATCCGCTTCGTCGAGCTTTTGTGGGAAGTGACCTATGCTGACGGCTCGGTTCACGAGCTGGAAGACAATCTGATCTGGCGGGTCTCCGACCTGCTCGGCGTTTCGACGCGGGACCGGATGTTGATGAAGCGGGAGGCAGCGACGAGAAGCGGGGTCGCCGACTGATTTCATGGCCTATTACGACAACAGCATCAGCGACGGCGCCGATACGGTCGCGCAGGCCATCGCCCGGCATGCCTATACGCTGGAAACCGACGATCCCCGTCCGATTCTCGTCGTCCTGCACCAGGAAAGCTCGACGCCGGGTCGCGTCGGCCAGGTCTTCGACGCCCATGGCGTGCGCATGGACATCTGCCGGCCGGTGATGGGCGATGCCCTGCCGGAGACGCTGGACGGTCATCGCGGGGCGGTGGTCTTCGGCGGCCCGCCCAGCGCCAACGATACCGACGCCCATCTCGTGCGCGAAATCGAATGGATGAAGGTGCCGCTCGCCGAAGAGCGCCCCTTTCTCGGCATCTGCCTTGGCGCGCAGATGCTCGCCAAGCATCTCGGCGCCGGTGTCGGCAGCCATCGCGACGGGCTGGCGGAAGTCGGCTTCTATCCGCTGAAGGCGACGCCCCAGGGCCGGGCGCTGCTGCCGCACTGGCCGGAGATGGTCTATCAATGGCACCGCGAAGGCTTCGACCTGCCGTCGGGCGCGACGCTTCTGGCCGAGGGCGACTGGTATCCGAACCAGGCGTTCAGCTACGGCCCGAATGCCTATGGGGTGCAGTTCCATGCCGAGCTGACCCTGGCGATGATGCATCGCTGGACGACCCGCGGCCATGCGCGGCTGACGCTGCCCGGCGCCCAGGGACGCCGCCAGCATTTCGACGGCCGGGCGATCTACGACGCGCCGGTCCGGCGCTGGCTGGAAGAATTCCTCGCCCGCATCTTCGGGGCGCATCCGAAGGGCTGATCCCGTCGCGGCGCACGGGGACCGGCGGTCGGTCGCTCGGCGCGGACGCACGGCTGTCCTGCTTGCATCTTTGCAAATGCTGCGACGTAGCGTAGCGATCGGCTGAAGGGCGCGGGCATCGCGTGGAAGGCTGCACGCCAGGCCGGACATTCGGTCCGCCATGCGTGCGGACGCTGGAGATGGCATGATCGAGAAGCGGCTGGTGTTCGTGTTTCCGGGCTTCGAACCGATGCCGATCACCGCGCATATGGACCGCTTCGCGCGCGCTGCGGCCCGGACGGCTCCGCTCTGGGACACGCGGCTCGCCATCGAGCCGACCGATCGCCGCGCCGGGACCGAAGCGGCGACTCATCGCGGCGTGCTGCGGGCCGAACTGACCGGCCATGGCTGGCGCACCCACACCGATCTCGTCTTCTGCGACTGGAGCGACCTCATCCTGGCCTATGCCGGGCGCTCGTCGCTCCGTCGGCTCTTCAGCGGGCTGGCCGGTCTCGGCGACTTCCTCGTCACCGGGACGGTGTTCCGCTATGCCCGGGTGAGCTGGCGCTATCTGTTCTTCTATCTGTTTCCGCTCGCCGTTCTGGCCGGAACCCTGTTCGGCGGCTGGATCATCGGTGGCCTCGTGGCAGCGCTTGCCCCGCTGCCGGGTCCTGCTAGCGTCCTGGTCGCCGTTCTGGCCGGGCTCGCGACGGCCTGGGCGCTCTTGCTCTACGCCAACCGCCGGCTGCACGTGCTGACGGCGATGGACGACTGGGCGATGGCCCGCGATTTCTGCCGCGAGCGCAATCCGGCCATCACCCGCCGGATCGACGCCCATGCCGAGGCCATGCGCCATGCCGTGGCCGGGACGGAGGCGGACGAGATCGTGATCGCCGCACACAGTCTTGGCGCCAGCCTCGCCGTCCTGGCGCTGGGCCGGGCGCTTGCGGCGGGGCTGCGCCGCGACCGTCCGCTGCAGGTGCTGACCGTCGGCTCGAGCCTGATGAAGACCGCCCTGCACCCGGCGGCCGGTGCCCAGCGCCGGGCAGTGCGCGCAATCGTGGTGACCCATGCGGTGCCCTGGATCGACGTGCAGGGCCTGTCCGACCCGATCAATTTCTACAGATCAGACCCGGCCCGCTCGCTGGGCATCAGGGAGGGCGAGGCGCCCGCGGTGGTGCGGATCCGCTTCAAGCGGCTGGTGACGACGGCCACCTACCGGCGCATCAAGCGCGATTTCTTTCGCCTGCACCGGCAATTCGTCCTCGCGGTCGAGCGGCGCAGCGCCTATTCCTTCCACATGCTTCTGCTCGGACCCCGCCCGCTGGTCGATTACGGCCGCCTCGAAACCGTCGACCTGCCGCCGCTCTCGCCGCCCGCGGCGGGCGAAGGGGCGCGGCCGTGACGCCGGCGCTCGTCGGATCGGTCGCTTGGGTGCTGATGGTCGCGGGCTGGTACGTGATCCGCTACCCGTTCGAGCGGCGGGCCAAGCGCGCCCGTGTCGAGCGCAGCCGCCGCGGCCCGGCAGAAACGCTGCGCATGGCGATCTCGCTGACGGGGCTCGGCATCCTGCCGGGCGTGTTCGTCGCCACCGGCTGGCCGGAATCCGCCACCTACGATCCGGCCTGGTGGCAGATCGGGCTTGGGCTCTGTGCCATGGCCGGCGCGCTCGTCCTCTTCCGCAAGACCCACAAGGCGCTCGGCAAGATGTGGTCGGTCTCGCTCGACATCCGCGAGAAGCACAAGCTCGTGACCTCGGGCATCTACCGGCGGGTGCGGCACCCGATGTATTCGGCCTTCTGGACCATGGCGCTGGCGCAGGCGCTGCTGGTGCCCAACTGGATCGCCGGGCCGGCGGGGCTCATCGGCTTCGGCATCCTCTTCGCGGCCCGGGTCGCGCCGGAGGAACGGATGATGGAAGAGGCCTTCGGCGACGAATATCGTGCCTACCGGGCGCGCACGGCACGGATCATTCCCGGCATCTTCTGACGCCGGTCCCGATGCCCCGAGGAGCGGGCGAACCGCTGGTTCAGCTGCGGCCGTCGTAGCTGAGTTCCGGCGCCGGCACTTCGGGCGCTGGCTCCGGCTCGGCCAGATGCGGACGCGTCCGATAGACCGCATAGGAGCCGATGGCGATCACCCCGAGAGCCGGGATGACGATCTGCGTGGCCAGCACCGGCTCGCCGATCGCCGCGCAGATCGCGCCGCCGACCAGGCCCGCTCCCATCTGGACGAAGCCCATCATCGCCGAGGCGGCGCCCGCCATGTGCGGGAACGGCGCCAGCGACGCCGTGGTCATGGCCGGCATGACGAAGGCGATTCCGAAGGCGTAAAGGCCGACCGGCACCATGATCGACAGATAGGTCACCGGCAGAACCGCGATCGACAGGGCGATCGACAGAGCGCCGGCGCCGATGAAGCCGAGGCCGACCGGCACGAGGCGATAGGCGCTGGTGCGGGTCATCAGGTAGCGCATGGCCAGCGAGCCGGAGAAGAACATGCCGGACTGGCCGAGCATGCCGATGCCGTATTCGGTCGGCGTCAGCCCGGCGCGCTCGATCAGGACGAAGGGCAGGACCGTTGCGAGGGTGTAGAGCGCGCCGACCGAGCCGGCGACCGTGAGGCTCGTCGCCATGAAGTGGCGGTTGGTGATCAGCCGCCGGTAGGAATGCAGGATCGCCTTCGGCTGGATGCGGCTGGGATCGGGCACGACGGTCTCGCGCATGGCGCCGAGGGTGACGCCGATGACGATCAGGCCGAAGAACATCATCACCACGAAGATCGCGTACCAGCCGGCGAGCTCCAGCGTCAGGCCGCCGATGGTCGGGGAGACGGCGGGGCCGAGCGCCAGGATGATGCCGATGGTGTTCATGATCCGCGAGGAGGTCTCGCCCTCGAACTGGTCACGGACAATGGCGCGGGCGGTGGCGACGCCCACCGACGCGCCGACACCCTGCAGGATGCGGGCGGCGATCAGCATCTCGACATTCGCGGCGGCCATGGCGAGGATCGCGCCGGCCAGGTACAGCACCATGAAGCCGAGCGTGGTGACGCGCCGTCCGAAGGCATCGGACATCGGCCCGCAGACGAGCTGGGTCAGCGCGAAGCCGGCGAAATAGACCGCCAGCGACAGCTTGATCATCGATTCGGTGGTGTCGAACTCGGCGACCAGCGTCGGCATGGCCGGCGTGTAGAGCGCCATGGAAATCGGGCCGATCGCCACGAGGCAACCGCCGATGAGGCTCGTCCGGCGCTCCGACATGATGGGCGCGCGGGCAGTTTGTGCGGTCAAGGCGGCGGTCCGTGGTGAGTGGCTGTCCGGAAAGGGACGGCAACGCCGCGCGATGCACGCCATTCCGTCCCGATCACCGCCATCTAGGGTCGACGCGCCGCCCTTGCCAGACGTAAGGGAGCCTTAGGCTGCGCCCTGTACCCGCATCTCCGCGACATCGGCGAGGGGCTCCGGCGCGTCGCGGTCGTCGCCGTCGCTCAGCGGCACGTTGGTCAGGTTCGCCCGCATCTTGCGCATGATGACGTCGACGGTCTTGCGCTCGTCCTCGGACAGGCCGCTGACGGTGCGCTCATAGACGGCGAGGGCGACGGGCCGGGCTTCCTCGAACACCCGCTCGGCGGAGCTGGTCGGCGCGATGACCTTGGCGCGGCGGTCGTTGGGATCAACCGAGCGGCTGATCAGGCCGCGCGCCTCGAGCCGGTCGAGATAGGCCGACAGGGTCATCGGTTCGACGCCCATCCGCTCGGCCAGAACGGCCTGACGCGAGCCGCTGTAGCGGCCGACATAGGCGAGTGCCCTGATCTCGCCCGGGGTCAGTTCCATTCCCGCGTCGATGACCGCTTTCTCGAAAGCCTGCCGATACAGCCGCCCGAGGTCCACGATAACAAAGCCAAGGGCGTTGCCCGGTAGAAGTTGCGACATTGGTTGCGGCCCTTGTTTCACGTTTTCCGGTGAGCCGTCCCGGCTCTGAATGACATTACTCGCTCAATGCCGGGGTGAAGGATTTCACCCTGTCGGCGCGACCAGAATAGCACGATGGTCTTTCATCTGAACCCTGTCCGCATCATCTACACGTGGAACACGCGCATGGCAGAGGCGGATAAAGGCAGACAGATGAACGATTTGCACAACGAAGTCCCGCTCGACGATAACCATCCTGACGCATTAGCCAGCGAAGTACCTGACTTCGATCAATTCCGTCCCGAAGATTTTCCGGACGCGTTTCGCGCCGCCATGAGCGAGCATCTGTCTGAAATCACGGCGATCGCCGAGAACCCTGCCCCTGCCGATTTCGACAATACGATCGCCGCCCTGGAGCGTGCCGGCCGGAAGCTGGAGGAAGTGGCGCGGATCTTCTTCACCCTCGCCGGTGCCCATACGAACCCGGCATTGCAGGGGGTCGAGCGCGACGTTTCGCCGCTTCTCTCGCGTCATTCGTCGCAAATCACTCTCAATGCTGCGCTTTTCGCCCGTATCGATGCGGTCCATGCCGATCGCGATGCAGCGGCGACTTTGACGCCGGAAGACCGGCGGCTTCTCGACCGGATCCATGCGGGCTTCGTGCGCAGCGGCGCGCGGCTCGAAGGGGCCGATCGCGAGCGGCTGGCCGAGATCGACGCCGAACTGTCCTCGCTCGGCACCCGCTTCTCCCAGAACATTCTGGCCGACGAACACAATTGGGTGATGAGCCTCGAAAAGGACGATCTGGCGGGTCTTCCGGACGATCTGATCTCGACCATGGGCGGTGTCGCCGCCGATCGCGGGCTCGAGAACTACGCCGTCACCCTGTCGCGCTCGGTGGTCGTGCCGTTCCTGTCCTATTCGACGCGGCGGGACCTGCGCGAAAAGGCCTTCCGCGCCTGGACGAGCCGCGGCGAGAACGAGGGCGCGTCGGACAACCGGCAGATCATGGCCGACATTCTCCGGCTGCGGGCCGAGAAGGCGCGGCTGCTCGGCTTCGACAGCTTCGCCGCCTATAAGCTGGACGACACCATGGCCAAGACGCCGGTCGCGGTGCGCACGCTGCTCGAAGAGGTCTGGGAGCATGCGAAGACGCGCGCGGCCGACGATGCGGCGGCGCTCCGCCTGCTGGCCGGCGAGCGCGGCGACAATCATCCGCTGGAGCCCTGGGACTGGCGCTATTACGCCGAGCAGCGGCGGCAGCGAGAGTTCGCCATCGACGAGAGCGAGCTGAAGCCGTATTTCGAGCTCGACCGGATGATCACGGCAGCCTTCGACGTGGCCGGCCGGCTGTTCGGCCTGTCCTTCACGCCCTTGCCCGCGGCGAAGGCCTGGCATCCGGATGTGCGGGTGTGGGCGGTCGCCGACCGTGACGGTCGGCCGCGCGGGCTCTTCCTCGGCGATTATTTCGCCCGCCAGTCGAAGCGGTCCGGCGCCTGGATGAGCGCCCTCCGCAGCCAGCACAAGCTCGATGGCGGGCAGCTGCCGATCATCTACAATGTCTGCAATTTCGCCAAGCCGAGCGCCGGCCAGCCGGCGCTGCTGTCGCTCGATGAGGCGCGCACGCTGTTTCACGAATTCGGCCATGCCCTGCACGGGCTCCTGTCCGACGTGACCTGGCCGTCGCTGTCCGGCACGTCGGTGGCCCGCGATTTCGTCGAGCTGCCCTCGCAGCTCTACGAGCACTGGCTCACCGTCCCTTCCGTGCTCGCGGACCATGCGCGGCATGTGCGGACCGGCGAGCCGCTGCCGAAACCGTTGCTCGACAAGATGCTGGCCGCTAAGAGCTTCGACGCGGGCTTCGACACCGTCGAATACACCGCCTCGGCACTGATCGATCTCGGCCTGCACGAATTGCGCGAGGTGCCCGAGCAGCCGCTGGCGGCCGAGCGGGCCATGCTGGAAGAGCTGGGCATGCCGCGCGAGATCGTCATGCGCCACCGCTCGCCGCACTTCGCCCATATCTTCTCGGGCGACGGCTATTCGGCCGGCTACTATTCCTACATGTGGTCGGAGGTGCTCGACGCCGATGCCTTCGAGGCGTTCGAGGAGGCCGGCGATCCGTTCGATCCCGAGACGGCCGGGCGGCTTCTGGAGCATGTCTATTCGGCCGGCAATTCGCAGGACGCAGCGGATCTCTACACCGCCTTCCGGGGCCGCATGCCGACCTCCGGGGCGCTGTTGCGCAAGCGCGGCTTCGTGACCGGCTGAGGCCAGGGCCGTTCCTTGCTGCGGCGGGCCGGAATTTCGCTGGCGCCGCCGCAGTTTGGAACGACTCGAAAGTTTCGCAGGGCTGCAATCGCCCTGCCACGCAAGCTGGCGATGGTGCGGGCCTCTTTCTGCTGGAGGTTCCCCGATGTCTGCGAAACGCTTTCCCCTGTCCCGCCGCCGCTTCCTCGCCTCGTCGGGGGCGGCGGCGCTCGTCGCCGGTTCCGGCCTTGCCATGCCGGCGATCAGCCGCGCGGCCAGCCGCCCGGCCTTCACCCACGGCGTCCAGACCGGCGACGTCGATGCCACCTCCGGCATGGTGTGGACGCGGGCCGACCGGCCGTCGCGCATCGATTTCGAATGGGCGACGACCGAGAGCTTCGCCAATGCGAAGAAGCTGCACAGCCTGACGACGCTGCCGGAATCCGACTTCACCGCCAAGCGGCTGATCGCCGGCCTGCCGTCCGACCAGGAAATCTTCTGGCGCGCCGTCGCCACCGATCTCGGCGACGTCAACGGCGTCTCCGAGCCGATCGTCGGCCGCTTCCGCACGGCGCCGGCGTCGCGCCGCTCGATCCGCTTCGCCTGGTCCGGCGACACGGTCGGGCAGGGCTGGGGCATCGACGAGAGCCGCGGCGGCATGAAGGCCTATGCCACCATGGCAAAGCACGAGCCGGACTTCTTCCTGCATTCGGGCGACACGATCTACGCCGACGGCCCGCTGAAGGAGAGCGTGGAACTTGCCGACGGCAGCGTCTGGAAGAACCTCCTCATCCCCGAGAAGGAAAAGGTCGCCGAGACGCTGGACGAGTATCGTGGCCAGTGGAAGTACAATCTCATGGACAAGAACGTCCAGGCGATGAATGCGCGCGTCCCGACCTTCTTCCAGTGGGACGACCACGAGGTCATCAACAACTGGTCCTCGGCCAAGGACCTGACCGCCGACGACCGCTATGCGGTCAAGGACATCGCCCTCCTTGCCGGCCGCAGCGCCCGCGCCTTCCACGAGATGACGCCCATCGGCTACGTCGCCGAGGAGCCCGGCCGGGTCTATCGCAAGATCGCCTATGGCCCGCTGCTCGACGTGTTCTTCCTCGACCTGCGCTCCTATCGCGGCGGCAACACCGAGGGCCTGGAAAGCGAGGCCTCCGAGGCGACCCAGATGATGGGCGCCGAGCAGATCGCCTGGCTGAAGCGGGAGCTGGCCACGTCCGACGCCACCTGGAAGGTGATCGCCTCCGACATGCCGATCGGCCTCGTCGTCTGGGACAATGTCGGCGACAGGAAGCTCGTCGAGGCGGTGTCCAACAATGATGGCGGCGCGCCGAAGGGCCGCGAGATGGAATTCGCCGACCTCCTGCGCTTCATCAAGTCGGCCGGCATTGCCAACACGGTCTGGCTCACCGCCGACGTCCACTACACGGCGGCCCATCACTACAGCCCGGATCGCGCCGCATACCAGGATTTCGAGCCGTTCTGGGAGTTCGTGTCCGGCCCGATCCATGCCGGTACCTTCGGCCCCAACGACCTCGACAAGACCTTCGGGCCGGAGGTGCGGTTCGTGAAGGCGCCCACCGAGGAGCAGGGCGCCAACCTGCCGCCGTCCATGGGCCTGCAGTTCTTCGGCCTCGTCGAGATCGACGGCGACAGCGAACAGATGACGGTCCGGCTGATGGATGCCGACGACACGGAACTCTGGACGACGACGCTCGACCCCGTCCGGCGCGGGTGACGCAGCGGCGGGACAGACAGGCCGGCCGGCTGAGCTACGCGTGTCAGTCGGTCGCCCGGTTTCTGATCGCTGGCGGCCGATGCCGTGACGGATCAGCTGTCCTTGATGGTCCGGTCCGGCCAGCGGCCCGCCGCGGCCGGACCGACGAAGCGGCCGGTGATCGCGCTCCGATGGGCGCCGTGGGTGGAGCCGCCGCCCTTGGCCTCGCTGATCGTCGTGTGGGGGTGTGTCTCGGCGTAACTCTTGGTCACGTATTGGCCGGACCCGGCGTTCCGAAAGGTTTTTCCGCTGTCAGTCGTCATGGTGTCATCCTTCCGCAGGACTGCGAATCGAACTCCAGCGGGCAAATGGTTCGTCCTTTGTTCCGTTGTGTCAAGTCCGGTTGCGGCATGTATCGCGCCGGGTTGTTGTGTCCGGGGCGCAGAATGACTATGTGGGTTGCTCGTTCGGTCGCGTTCGCCCCGTCTTCCGTGAAGAGGACGGGCGGGTCGCGCCGCATAAACACGCCTCCACCTTTCGCACCCGCACAAATTGCTGTATGGGAGCGTGGAATTCGCGCCGGGTGGACCATTGATGGTCCCGCCGCGGCCTTAACTCGTTTCCGGTGACACTTATGAAGCTCCGCAACATCGCGATCATCGCGCATGTCGATCATGGCAAAACCACACTCGTCGACAAGCTCCTGGCGCAGTCGGGATCGTTCCGCGAGAACCAGCGCACCGAAGACCGCGCGATGGACTCCAACGATCTGGAGAAGGAGCGGGGCATCACCATCCTGGCCAAGGCGACTTCGGTCGAGTGGAAGGATACCCGCATCAACATCGTCGACACCCCGGGCCATGCCGATTTCGGCGGCGAGGTGGAGCGTATCCTGAACATGGTGGACGGCGCCGTGATCCTGGTCGACGCGTCGGAAGGCCCGATGCCGCAGACCAAGTTCGTGCTCGGCAAGGCGCTGAAGGTCGGCCTGAAGCCGATCGTGGCGATCAACAAGATCGACCGCGCCGACGAGCGCCATCAGGAAGTCCTCAACGAGATCTTCGACCTGTTCGTCTCGCTCGACGCGACCGAAGAGCAGCTCGACTTCCCGATCCTCTACGGTTCGGGCCGTGGCGGCTGGATGGCCGAGGAGCCGGAAGGCCCGCAGGACCAGGGCCTGACCCCGCTGTTCGACCTGATCCTGAAGCATGTCCCGGAGCCGGACACGGCCGGCAAGGACGAGCCGTTCAAGATGATCGGCACCATCCTCGAAGCCAACCCGTTCCTCGGGCGCCTGATCACCGGCCGCATCCAGTCCGGCTCGATCAAGCCGAACCAGGCGGTCAAGGTGCTGCATGGCGACGGCAAGCTGCTGGAAAGCGGCCGCATCTCCAAGATCCTCGCCTTCCGTGGCCTCGAGCGCGTGCCGCTGGAATTCGCCGAAGCCGGTGACATCGTCGCCATTGCGGGCCTGTCCAAGGGCACCGTGGCCGACACCTTCTGCGACCCGCAGGTCAACGAGCCGCTGCACGCCCAGCCGATCGATCCGCCGACGGTGACGATGTCCTTCATCGTCAACGACTCGCCGCTCGCCGGCACCGAGGGCGACAAGGTGACCAGCCGCGTCATCCGCGACCGCCTGTTGAAGGAAGCCGAGGGCAACGTCGCGCTGAAGATCGAGGAGGCCGCCGACAAGGATTCCTTCTACGTCTCCGGCCGCGGCGAGCTGCAGCTGGCCGTGCTGATCGAGACCATGCGCCGCGAGGGCTTCGAGATCGGCATCTCGCGTCCGCGCGTCGTCATGAAGGAAGACGAGAACGGCCAGACGCTCGAGCCGATCGAAGAGGTCGTCATCGACGTCGACGAGGAGCATTCCGGCGTCGTCGTGCAGAAGATGTCCGAGCGCAAGGCCGAGATGATCGAGCTGCGCCCGTCGGGCGGCGATCGCCAGCGCCTGGTCTTCCATGCCCCGACCCGTGGCCTCATCGGCTACCAGTCGGAGCTCCTGACCGACACGCGCGGCACGGCGATCATGAACCGGCTGTTCCACAGCTACGCCCCGTTCAAGGGTGAGCTGCCGGGCCGCAACACCGGCGTCCTAATCTCCAACGACACCGGCGAGAGCGTGGCCTTCGCCATGTTCAACCTGGAAGACCGCGGCCCGATGGTCATCGACGCCGGCGTCAAGGTCTATGCCGGCATGATCATCGGCATCCACACCCGCGAGAACGATCTGGAAGTGAACGTTCTGAAGGGCAAGAAGCTGACCAACATGCGCGCGTCGGGCAAGGACGAGGCGATCAAGCTGACGCCGCCGATCCGCATGACGCTCGACCGGGCGCTGTCGTGGATCCAGGACGACGAGCTCGTCGAGGTGACGCCGAAGACGATCCGTCTGCGCAAGATCTATCTCGACTCCAACGAGCGCAAGCGCTTCGACAAGAGCCGCAAGGCGGCCTGATCCGCCGCACGGCATTCGCCGGACACATGAAGGGCCGCGCATTCCATCCGGGATGCGCGGCCCTTTTCGTTTGCGGGGCGGTGGCGGACGTCGCTATTCCGCGGCGTGCTGCATGAGGGTGCTGCCCTCGGCGGCGGCATCCCGGTACCAGCCTTGCGCGGCCGCAACGCCCGAGCCCGGCTCGATCCGCGCGCCGGCATCGGCCAGCGCCATTTCCGCCACGCTCAGCGCCGTCAGGCACATCGCCGCGTTGAGATCGCCGAGATGGCCGATGCGGAAGACCTTGCCGGAGAGCTGCGCCAGCCCGCCGCCGAGCGAGGTGTCGTAACGCTCATAGGCGGTGCGGATCACCGCATTGGCGTCGACGCCCTCGGGAACGCAGATCGCCGACACGGTGTCGGAATGCCATTGCGGCGCCACGGCCTGCAGCTTCAGGCCCCAGGCGGCGACGCCCCGCCGCACACCCTCCGCCAGCCGGTGATGGCGGGCGAAGACGTTGTCGAGCCCTTCCTCGAAGAGCATGTCCAGCGCCACCCGCAGCCCGTGGAAGAACTGCGTCGGCGGGGTGTAGGGAAAGAAGCCGTTGTCGTTGTGGGTGATCATGTCGGCGAAGGCGAAATAAGTGCGCTCCATCTTCGGCCGGTTGTCGCGGGCCGCCGCCAGCGCCTTTTCGGAGACGGCCAGGAAGGACAGACCGGCCGGCAGCATGAAGCCCTTCTGCGAACCGGCGACGGCGAGATCGACGCCCCATTCGTCCTGCCGGAAGTCGATCGAGGCGATGGACGAGACGCCGTCGACGAAGATCAGCGCCGGGTGCTGGTGGGCATCAAGCAGCCGCCGGACGCCGGCGACATCCGAGGTCACGCCCGTCGCGGTCTCGTTGTGGGTGACGAAGACGGCGCGGATCGCATGGGCCCGGTCCGCCGCAATCGCGCGTTCATAGGCATCGAGCGGCACGCCGGCGCCCCATTCCACGTCGATGGCCTCGACGTCGAGCCCGAGCCTCTGGGCCATGTCGACCCACAGATGCGAGAACTGGCCGAAGCGCGACATCAGCACTCTGTCGCCGCGCGCCAGGGTGTTCTGGATGGCCGCTTCCCAGGCGCCGGTGCCGGAGGAGGGATACATGAAGACGCGTCCCTCGCGCATCTTGAAGACGCGCTTCAGATCTTGGAAGAGGGGCAGCGACAGGGCCGGGAAGTCCGGCGCCCGCTGGTCTTCCATCGGCACGTTCATCGCCCGCCGGACGCGTTCCGGGACATTGGTGGGGCCGGGAATGTAGAGATGCCGGATACCGTGCTTCATGCGATCCTCCCAGACGCGCAGCCGCGCGAACGGGTGCCGCGAGACCAGTTGGGCCAGACCTTAATCCGCCGTGCCGGTAAGGCAGAGTTTCAAATTCTGATCCGGGCCTTAGAAAAACTGACGGCCATCGTCGGTGGCCGTCGCGAGTGGACAGTGCCGGGCGGCGCCCGAGATGGCGGCGAAGACGAAACGGGGATGTGATGCGATGGGACTGATTTCCGGCCTGATGGGCCTTTCCAGCGATGCGGACGCGACGGCGATCGAGGCCGATCTGGCGCCGATCCTGTTGCCCGGAGAGGGTGTCGAACTCGCCTTCCAGATCGTGCGGGATCTCCTGGTGTTCACCGATCTGCGGCTGATCATGGTCGACAAGCAGGGCATGACCGGCCGCAAGCGGCACATCCAGTCGGTGCCCTATCGGTCGATCACCATGTTCGCCATCGAGACCGCAGGCAGCTTCGATACGGATTCGGAAATGACGCTCTGGGTGTCCGGCCAGTCGCCGATCACACGGCCGCTGTCGCGGCGTGCCGATATCGCCGGCATCCAGCGGGCGCTGGCGCAGGGCGTGCTGGCGCCCCGATAGCCGCGCCTTCGATCCGACCTTCCAGCAAAAACCGGGGGATAGCCACTCGCAACGTCCCCGCTCGGACTCCCGGACGACTACAGTCGCCGCGAATCGCCGGACGGTGCCGGCGAACCGAGACGGATCGTTCGATGTGGGTTATGGTTAAGCTTCCATGAAGACGCTTGCCGCCGAAATCCGTCTGGCCGAACCGCACGATGCCGCCGCCCTGTCCGCGGTGCATGCCACCTCGTGGCGCGGCGCCTATGGCGGGCTGATCCCGCATGGCAGCCTCGAGAAGATGATTGGCCGGCGCAACGACGACTGGTGGGCCACGGCGATCCGCAGCGGGGCGGCGATCCTGGTGGCCGAGTTCTCCGGCGCGCCGATCGGCTACGCCACGCTGGGCCGCAACCGCACCGAGGCGCTCCGCGCCGACGGCGAAATCTACGAGCTGTATCTGCGGCCCGAATATCAGGGGCTCGGCTTCGGCAAGCGCCTGTTCGAAGCCGCCGCCGCGCTGTTGCGCGAGCGGGGCCTGAAGGGGCTGGTGGTCTGGGCGTTGGCCGAGAACGACCGGGCGATCGAGTTCTACGGGCGCCTTGGCGGTCGCGACATCGCCGAAGGCAGCGAATGCTTCGACACGCGCAAGGTCGCAAAGATCGCCTTCCTTTGGAACTGACGTTCGCAGCCGACGCGCCTGCGTCCGGCTAGGGGCCCGCATAGCCTGCGCAGCCGCGTGTTGCGCGGTTTCGCCGGAGCGGCTAGAGCGTCTTCGGGAAAGCCGGGCCACCAACGCGATCATCCTGCCATGGATCGCTCTCGCGTCCTTGAAGGACATGCGAGGCGGGTCGCCCGTTCGGATCGACAGGCCACATCTGGAAGGACACATCATGCGCATCGACGCGATCGCCCGCGGCAAGAACCCGCCGGAAGACATCAACGTCATCATCGAGGTGCCGCTGGGCGGCCACCCGATCAAGTACGAGATGGACAAGGACGCCGGCTGCCTGGTCGTCGACCGCTTCCTCTACACGCCGATGACCTATCCGGGGAATTACGGCTTCGTGCCGCACACCCTGTCCGACGACGGCGATCCGATCGACGTCCTGATCTGCAACACCCGGCCGCTGTTTCCCGGCTGCGTGATCAACTGCCGCCCGATCGGCGTCCTGGTCATGGAAGACAACAGCGGCGAGGACGAGAAGATCATCGCCGTGCCGTCGCCGCACATCACGCGCCGTTTCGAGAATGTGCGCGAATATGGCGACCTGCCGGAAATCACGCTGCTGCAGATCGCCCACTTCTTCGAGCACTACAAGGATCTGGAGCCCGGCAAGTGGGTGAAGATCGGCGACTGGGGCGACAGCGCCAAGGCGCGCTCGCTGATCACCGCGGCGGTCGAGCGGGCCGAGAACGCCAAGGCCTGACCGGGCCGGTCCACAGACAGCATCCGGATACGGGCGTGGCGGGCAACCGCCGCGCCCGTTCTGCATTCGGCCGCCCGAACACGGGGCGGGACGGACGTAGCATGGAAGATATTGACAGACTGATGACTGCGTCATGCGCAGAATGCACACGAGACGTGCAGCAAAACGCACTACTTTTGTGCAGTGCGATCTCTTACGTGATGGCTATCGTAAACCCCAAACCCTGGAATCAGGATCCCATGTTTCGCCGTCTGACCACCCGCCTCAACACCTACCGCAACCATCGCAACCAGATCCGCCAGCTGGAAATGATGGACGACCGCGAGCTCGCCGACATCGGCGTCGGCCGGTCGCAGATCACTCAGGCCGTCCGCTTCGGCCGTCTCTGAGACCTGAGGCCGCGGCGCAGGTCGCCGCGATCGGGCATCGATCCGCTCTGCCCCACATGAATGCATGCCACGCCGCCTTCGACTGAGTTCGGGCGGCGTTTTGGTGTCTGGAGGTCAGTTCAGGGCGTTGAGCGCCGTCGCGAGGCGCCCGGCGTCGCCGGTCAGGCGCAG
Source organism: Aurantimonas sp. DM33-3 (assembly GCF_014334315.1). Classification (NCBI taxonomy): domain Bacteria; kingdom Pseudomonadati; phylum Pseudomonadota; class Alphaproteobacteria; order Hyphomicrobiales; family Aurantimonadaceae; genus Aurantimonas; species Aurantimonas sp. DM33-3. The sequence goes on from NZ_JACSGS010000010.1 coordinate 57,429, forward strand.
GGTCTTGACCCGCGACGTGTGGCCGGCAACCAGCGTGACCGCCGATTTCGGAACGCCGATCGTCCTGGCCAAGAGCTTGAGAAGCGCGGCATTGGCCTTGCCGTCCTCGGGCACGGCCCGCACCCGCGCCTTCAGGAAGGCCCGTCCCGCCGCATCCGTCACAAAGCCCTCGATCCGGTCGGCGGCGGATTTTGGCGTCAGTCGGAGATCGACGAGGACGGCATCCTCGCCGTCAGGCCGCCAGAAGCACGCGTCCGACACCGGACCGGACGGAGCGATCGCTCAGATGCCGGCGCTGTAGATCGCCGGATTGATGTAGACCGCGATCAGATACTGCAGGAACATGATGGCGAACAGGACGACCAGCGGCGACAGGTCGATGCCGCCGAGATCCGGCAGGACGCGGCGGATGCGGCGATAGACCGGCTCGGTCATCTGCCACAGGAAGCGGCCGACGGAGTCGACGAAGGGATTGCCGGGATTGACGATGTTGAAGGCATAGAGCCACGACAACACGGCCGACGCGATCACGATCCACCAGTACAGATTGAGTGCCTGATAGAGGACGTAGGTGACTGCAAGCATCAAATCGGGCCCTTTGCGATAACGGTTTCGGATGTAGCCATCGCCTTGCCGATACGCAAGCCGCGCCCGCTTCGCCGCATGCGCGACCGGCCCGGTTCGGTCACGCCGGGGCCGCCATGCAAGGGGCGTTGACAGGGCCGGCGCCGCGGCACTAAATGCCGGTCGAAATGGTGGACGGGGCTGTAGCTCAGTTGGGAGAGCGCGTCGTTCGCAATGACGAGGTCAGCGGTTCGATCCCGCTCAGCTCCACCAGCCATCATTTCCTTCCAGGACATCGCGCAGTCATGGTCCGCCTTGCCCGGTTGGTGCGGGCCGGATCGTTGCAGGTGCGTGGGTGACACAGGACAGTGAGATCGCTTCCGCCGCGCCGGGCGATCCGGACGCGAGCGCCATTCCGGTCGAGGATCGCTTTGCCGCCTTCCGCAATCCGCGGTTCCTGCGCTACTGGCTGTCGCGCTTCTTCTCCACCTTCGCCATCCAGATCGTCGTCGTTTCGGTCGGCTGGCAGATCTACGACCTGACCCGCAATCCGCTGGATCTTGGCATTGTCGGCCTCTGCCAGTTCCTGCCGGCGCTCGTTCTGGTGCTGGTCACCGGGGCTGCCGCCGACCGCTATTCGCGGCGGATGATCATGGCGGTGGCGATCCTCGTCGAGGCGCTCGGCGCCCTCGGGCTCCTGCTCCTGACCTGGCACGGCCTTGCCACGCCCTATCCGGTCTTCGCCATTCTCGTCGGCTTCGGCATTGCCCGCGCCTTCTTCGGCCCGGCCTCGCAATCGCTGGTGGTCAATCTCGTCACCAAGCGGGAACTCGCCAACGCGATTGCCTGGAACTCCTCCTCCTGGCAGATCGCGGCGATCGTCGGCCCGGTTGCCGGCGGGCTGCTCTACGGCGTGTCGCCCGTCGCCGCCTACGGCACCGGCCTGACGCTGTTCGTTGCGGCTGCGGTGCTGGTCATGTCGATCACCGCGCCCAGTCAGAAGCGCTCGAGCGAGCCGGCGAGCTTCGAGACCATCGTCGCGGGCTTTCGCTTCATCTGGTCGGAGAAGGTGGTGCTCGGCGCGATCTCGCTCGACCTCTTCGCCGTGCTGCTCGGCGGCGCCGTGGCGCTGATGCCGGTCTATGCACGGGACGTTCTGCATGTCGGCCCGTGGGGGCTCGGGCTCCTTCGTGCAGCGCCCGGCATCGGCGCCGTCTCGATGGCGGTGTGGCTCGCGGCGCACCCGATCAAGACCCATGCCGGCGTCAAGATGTTCGTCTTCGTCGGCCTGTTCGGCGCCTTTACCGCATTGTTCGGCATGGCTACCGTGCCGTGGCTCGCCATCGTCGCGCTGATCTTCATGGGCGCATCGGACATGATCAGCGTCTATATCCGCGAGACGATCATGCAGCTCTGGACGCCGGACGAGGTTCGCGGCCGGGTCAACGCCGTCAACATGGTCTTCATCGGCGCCTCCAACGAGCTCGGCGAGTTCCGCGCCGGGGTGATGGCCTTCTGGATCGGCGCCGTGCCGGCGGTGGTGCTCGGGGGACTTGCGACGGTCGGCGTCGCCGGCCTGTGGTCGTGGATGTTCCCCGACCTGCGCAAGGCCCAGCACCTGGCCGGCCGCGACTGAGGCGTGGCCGGCCTGCGATCAGCCGATCTCGGCGAGGATAGTGCGCACTTCGCCGAGCCTGTCGACCTGCCGGAAGCGCGGCGCGTTCCTTGGCCGCTCGGCATGTTCCAGCGCCCAGGTCAGCTCGTGCGGGATATGGACGCCGAAGCTGCCCGCCGCCAGCGCCGGCAGCACATCCGACTTCAGCGAATTGCCGACCATCATGGCGCGGGCCGGCCCGTCGCCATGGCGGGCGAACAGCCGCTCATAGGTCGCCGCCGTCTTGTCGCTGACGATCTCCACCGCGTCGAAATAGTCGCCCAGCCCGGAGGCCGCGAGCTTGCGCTCCTGGTCGAACAGGTCGCCCTTGGTGATCAGCACCAGCTTATAGGCGCCGGCAAGCGCGGCAAGGGTTTCCTGCGCCTCGGGCAGGGCTTCGACGGGGTGCTCCAGCATCTCGCGGCCGGCATCGAGGATCTGCCGGACGATGGCCGGCGCGGCGGTGTCGCCGGTGACGTCCAGCGCGGTCTCGATCATCGACAGGACGAAGCCCTTGATGCCGAAGCCGTAGTGGCCGAGATTGCGACGCTCGGCTTCCAGGAGCCGGCTGGAGACGAGGTCCGCATCGGCATGATCGGACAGCATCTCGCGGAACCGGGCCTCGGTCAGCTGGAAGAACCGCTCATTGTGCCAGAGCGTGTCGTCGGCATCGAAGCCGATCGTGGTGAGGGTGGGCATCGGGCGCACTCCGCATCCGTGATGCGCAATCTGTAGCGCCGCGCGTCGGCGCTGCAAAGCGTCGACCGTTGCCTCCGAAGCCTGCCCGAAGCCCGTGACTGCCTATTCGGCGGCGTCGCGGCGGGCGCCGATCTCCTGCATCACACCGGCGGCGATCTCGAAGGAGCGCTTGCGGGCCGCGTGATCGTGGATCTGGCCGGTCAGGATCACCTCGTCCGGGCGGTAGGTGTCGATCAGCGTGGACAGGCTGGCGGCGACACTGGCCGGCGAGCCCGTGGCCGAGACCGACAGGGCCTGGTCGACCATGGATTTCGCCATCGGGTCGACGCGGGCCTCGAAATCGTCGACCGGTCGCGGCAGCGGGCCGGGCATGCCGGTGCGCAGGTTCACGAAGGCCTGCTGCATCGAGGATTTCAGCACCCGGCCTTCCTCGTCGCTGTCGGCGGCGAAGACGTTGATCGCCAGCATGAAATGCGGCTCGGGCCAGCGTTCCGACGGCCGGTAGCTGTCGCGATAGACCTCGACGGCCTGGGCGAGCGCGCCCGGCGCGAAATGCGAGGCGAAGGCATAGGGCAGGCCGAGATGGGCGGCGAGCTGGGCGCCATAGAGGCTGGAGCCGAGAATCCACACCGGCACGCGGGTGCCTTCGCCGGGCACCGCGCGAATGCGCTGGTTCGGCTCGGCCTCCTCGAAATAGACCAGCAGCTCCATCACGTCCTGGGGGAAGTTGTCGGAGTTGTCGAGGCTGCGGCGCAGCGCCCGCGCGGTCATCTGGTCGGTGCCCGGCGCGCGGCCGAGGCCGAGATCGACCCGGTCCGGATAGAGTGTCGCCAGGGTGCCGAACTGTTCGGCGATCACCAGCGGGGCATGGTTGGGCAGCATGACGCCGCCGGCGCCGACGCGGATGGTCTGCGTCTGGCCGGCCACATAGCCGAGCGCCACCGCCGTCGCCGCGCTGGCGATGCCGGTCATGTTGTGATGCTCGGCCATCCAGTAGCGCGTGTAGCCGAGCGCCTCGGCGTGGCGCGCCAGATCACCGGAATTGTGCAGGGCGTCGGCGGCGGTCCCACCCTCGGGGATCGGCGACAGGTCGAGGACGGAATAGGGGATCATCGCTTGGCACCTTTCGGGATCAGACTTTCGTCTATCTGGGGATCGCAGGAGCCCGGGAAAAGCCGGTCTGAACAGTCAATCGTCAGGACGGCGAACAATCGCTCTTGCTTTCTTCTGCGGCAGAGGAAAATAGCAGCCAAGTCACTCACCCTTCGGAGGAAACGGGAATGGGGCAGGGAGTTCTCTTCGGCCTGGCATTGCTGCCGGTCGCGATCGTGTTCGTCTTGCTCGTCGTCATGCGGCGGTCGGCCAAGCTCGCCATGCTGGTGGCCTATGCGGCCACGGCGATCATCGCGCTCACCGTCTGGGGCCAGAATCTGGGCACGGTCGCCGGCGCCACGGTCAACGGTCTCGTCACCGCGCTGACGTTGCTCTTCATCATCTTCGGCGCCATTCTCGTCCTGCAGACCGTGCATGAAAGCGGCGCCATCCGCGCCATCCGTCGCGGCTTCACCGATCTGTCGCCCGACCGCCGCATCCAGGCGATCATCATCGCCTGGCTGTTCGGGTCGATGATCGAGGGCGCCTCCGGCTTCGGCACCCCCGCCGCAGTCGCTGCGCCGCTTCTGGTGGCGATCGGCTTCCCGGCCATGGCGGCCGTGCTGGTGACGCTGATCATCCAGTCGACCCCGGTCTCCTTCGGCGCCGTCGGCACGCCGATGCTCGTGGGCATCAACACCGGCCTGTCGGGCAATGACGGCGTCTTGCAGACCATCTCGCCGCTGCCGCTGATCGACTATGTCTATGCCATCGCCGCCAATGTCGCGATGGTCCACGCTCTCGTCGGCTTCGTCATTCCGCTGATCATGGTCGGCATGCTGACCCGCTTCTTCGGCGCCAACCGTTCCTTCATCGAGGGCTTCGGGGCCTGGAAGTTCGCGCTCTTCGCCGGCATCGCCTTCACCGTCCCCTATTATCTGGTGGCATGGCTGCTGGGGCCGGAGTTTCCGTCGCTGGTCGGCGGCCTGATCGGCCTGCTGATCGTCGTGCCGGCGGCGCGCCGCGGCTTCCTCTTGCCGAAGGACCGGTTCGAGTTCCCGGCGCGGCAGGGCTGGAACGACCACTGGTTCGGTACGCTGAAGGCCGCCGAGGCGGAAGAGGTGGCGGCGGGCCATGCCAGCGGCCGGCAGATCTCGCTCATGCGGGCCTGGTCGCCCTATCTGATCATCGCCGTGCTCCTGGTGTTGACCCGGGTCATCGCGCCGCTGAAGGCGGCCTTGACCTCGCCAAACGCGACGCTGGCCTTCAACGACCTGTTCGGCTCGGGCATCAACGCCACGGCGCAGCTGCTCTATTCGCCGGGTGCGGTGCTGATCATCGCCTCGCTGCTGGCGGTGTTCATCTTCGGCATGAGCGGCAAGGCCTATGCGCGGGCCTGGGCCGGCTCGGCCCGCACCATGGTCGCCGCCGCTCCGGCGCTGCTTCTGGCCGTGCCGATGGTGCAGGTGTTCCTCAACACCGGCCGCGGCCCACTGGAATCGATGCCGCTGGTGCTGGCCGAGGGCGTCTCCAGCGTCGTCGGCAGCGCCTGGCCGCTCTTCGCGCCGCTGATCGGGGCGCTCGGCGCCTTCATTGCCGGCTCGAACACCGTGTCGAACATGATGTTCTCGCTGTTCCAGTTCTCGGCAGCCGAACAGATCGGTCTCGGCGCGGCCGGGGCGATGATCGTCGTCACGCTGCAGGCCGTGGGCGGGGCCGCCGGCAACATGATCTGCGTCCACAATGTCGTCGCGGCATCGGCGGTTGTGGGCCTGACCGACCGCGAGGGCGAGGTGATCCGCATGACGCTGATCCCCATGGCCTACTACGTCGTGCAGGCCGGCCTGATCGGCATGGGGCTCATCTATGGCGGCATCTGGCTGATCCTGGCGGTCGTCTGGCTGGCGATCGTCCTGACCGCCATGGCCTTCAACCGCAGCCGGCGCCCGGTCGCCGCGCAGGAGCCGGCGCCCGCCGAATAGACGCACGGTTCCGGCAAACAAAAGGCCCGGCGGAGCAATCCGCCGGGCCTTTGTCGTTCGGGTTTGCTGCCGGCGCGAGGCGCCGGTGAGAGCCTAGCGGCCGTCGCGCTTGGCGAGCGTGCGCAGGCGCAGGGCGTTCAGCTTGATGAAGCCGGCGGCGTCCTTCTGGTCGTAGGCGCCGTGATCGTCCTCGAAGGTGACCAGCGCGTCGGAATAGAGCGACTTCGCGCTCTCGCGGCCCTCGACGATGACATTGCCCTTGTAGAGCTTCAGCCGCACCGTGCCCTCGACATGGCGCTGGCTGTGGTCGATGGCGGCCTGCAGCATCTCGCGCTCGGGCGAGAACCAGAAGCCGTTGTAGATCAGCTCGGCATAGCGCGGCATCAGCTCGTCCTTCAGGTGCATGGCACCGCGGTCGAGGGTGATGGATTCCATGGCGCGATGGGCGGCGAGCAGGATCGTGCCGCCCGGCGTCTCGTAGATGCCGCGCGACTTCATGCCGACGAAGCGGTTCTCGACGAGGTCGAGACGGCCGATACCGTTGTCGCGGCCCAGATCGTTCAGCGCCGCCAGCAGCTCGTGCGGCTTCATCTCCTTGCCGTCGATGGAGACCGGATCGCCGTTCTTGAAGCCGACGGTGATGATCGTCGCCTTGTCCGGCGCGTCCTCGGGGCTGACGGTGCGCATGAAGACGTAGGGCGGGGCCGATTCCGCCGGGTCTTCCAGCACCTTGCCCTCGGAGGAAGAGTGCAGGAGGTTGGCGTCGACCGAGAAGGGCGCCTCGCCGCGCTTGTCCTTGGTCACGGTGATCTGGTTCTTCTCGGCGAAATCGAGGAGATCGGTGCGCGACTTGAACTCCCAGTCGCGCCACGGCGCGATGACCTTGATGTCGGGGGCCAGCGCATAGGCCGACAGCTCGAAGCGCACCTGGTCGTTGCCCTTGCCGGTGGCGCCATGGGCGATGGCGTCGGCCCCGGTCTCGCGGGCGATCTCGACCAGCCGCTTGGAGATCAGCGGCCGGGCGATCGACGTGCCGAGCAGGTAGGTGCCCTCGTAGACCGCATTGGCGCGGAACATCGGGAAGACGAAGTCGCGGCAGAATTCCTCGCGCACGTCCTCGATGTAGATCTCCTTGATCCCCATCATCTCGGCCTTCTTGCGAGCCGGTTCCAGCTCCTCGCCCTGGCCGAGATCGGCGGTGAAGGTGACGACCTCCGCGCCGTATTCGGTCTGCAGCCATTTCAGGATGATCGAGGTGTCGAGGCCGCCCGAATAGGCGAGGACGACCTTCTTGATGTCGCGATGCTGTGCCATGGGTTCTTCCGTCTTGCCGTTTGCATGGGCTCTAGCGCAAAGCGGGCCGCGAGGGAAACCGGGCGTCGCACGGGCAGGGCCGGTGCGGGCGGAAATCCGGTGGCGTTCGGCCCGTTGCGGGCCTAGGTTCGGCGCCGGTCTGCCGCTGCCGCAGATGGCGCGAGCGAAGGGTCCCGGCACACAGATGAGGGCGCGATGAGCTTTCTTCCCGATCTTGCGACGCTGCTTGCCTTCGTCGCCGCGGCGTTCGTCCTGACGATCACGCCCGGGCCGGACATGACGCTGTTTCTCGGCCGCACCCTCTCGGAGGGCCGGGCCGCCGGTTTTGCCGCCATGCTCGGCGCGGCGACGGGCATCCTCGTCCATACCAGCCTTGCCGCCTTCGGCATCTCGGCGCTGATCGCCGCCTCGCCGGAAGCCTTCCTGGCGCTGAAGATCGTCGGCGCCGGCTATCTCGTCTTCCTCGCCATCCAGGCGGTGCGCGGCAGTTCCACCTTCCGCCTCGACGGCACCGCGGCGCGGCGCCCGCACAGCCTGTTCTCCAACTGGTTGACCGGGATCGGGATCAATCTCCTCAATCCCAAGATCATCCTGTTCTTCGTGACCTTCCTGCCGCAATTCGTCTCGGCGCGTGACAGCGACGTCGCCGGGAAACTGTTCTTCCTCGGCGTGTTCTTCATCGTCCTGGCGGTGCCGATGAGCGCGGCGATGATCCTGGCCGCCGACAGGTTCGCGGCGGCGCTGAAGCGCCGGCCGAAGATCATGCGCGGCATCGACTGGCTGTTCGCCAGCGTGTTCTCGGCCTTCGCCGTGAAGATCCTTCTGACCCAGGGGCGCTGAGCCCGGTCGCGCCTCAGGCGTAGGCGTAGGGGCCACCGCGCTTCAGGCCGCGGCGATAGGCCGGGCGCTCGTGGATGCGCAGCAGGAAGTCGCGCAGCTTCGGCCGGTCCTCGTAGCCGAAACGCTGGGCGGCCGCCTCGACGGGAAAGCTCATCATGATGTCGGCGACGGTCATTTCCGGCCCGGCGAACCAGCCGGTGTCGCCAAGCGAGGCTTCCCAATGGTCGAGATGCAGCGCCATCTGCGGGCGCACCAGCATGTCGTCGACCTTCTTCATCGAGGTCTTCAGGATCGGCTTGGCGAAGAAGGGCGCGCGGGCCGGGATCATCTGCAGCACCAGCATCAGGAACAGCGGCGGCATCGCCGAGCCTTCGGCATAGTGCAGGAAGTGCCGGGCGTTCCAGTAATCCGCGCTGCCCTCAGGCGGCATCAGCCGGCCGTTGCCATGGCCGGCGAGGATGTATTCGACGATGGCGCCGGTCTCGGCGACGGTCCGCTCGCCATCGGTGAGGACGGGCGACTTGCCGAGCGGGTGGACGGCCTTCAATTCGGCCGGCGCGCGCATGTCTTTGGCGCGCTCGTAGCGCTTCACCTCGTAGGTGACCTCGAGTTCCTCGAGGAGCCACAGGACGCGCTGGGAGCGCGAATTGTTCAGGTGATGGATCGTGATCATGGCGCCAATCTGCCGCAGTGCAGCGTCAGGGCAAGGTCTGCCGGTCCGCCATGTCCCGCAACGACGTGCGGGAAGGCCTCTTCAGAGGCCGGCCGCCTTGCGCAGGGCGGCATTGATCCGGTCCTGCCAGCCCGGGCCCTCCTCCTGGAAATGCTCCAGCACGTCGCGGTCGATCCGCAGCGAGACCATCTCCTTGGCGGTCGGAACGCCGGAAGAGGTTTCCTTCAGCCGTTCGGTGGACGGCGCGGCGGGCTTGAAGACGGCTTCTGCGGCGGCGCGGGGATCGGTGGGGCGGCGGGCCATTCTGTCTATCCTTCGCTGGCGCCGTCGGCGCTCGGTTCGGTCCTGCGGCGGCGCCACCGGCCGGCGGATCGTCCAGCGACGATCCAGTAGGCCAGGGCAAAGCAGAGGGAGGCGACGACGATCGCCGTCTGGACGCTCATATGCGGGGCACTGCCGCCATAGGCGGTGACGATGATCGCGACGCCGCCGATGATGCCGGCGGCGATGTGGAGAACGATCGACGAGAGGGCGAAGAGCTCGGTGGCGACCATGAACAGGGCCCAGGGCACCAGCACGACCGAGCCGATCTGCGCCGCCTGGGCGAAAAAGGCGATGCCGGTGTGGAACAGGAAGACGGGATCGGCACCGGTGATGCCCCGCGGCGCGTCGAGAAACGGCCAGAGCATGGCGAAGGCGGCGGTCATGACGGCGGCGACGAAGCCGATCGGGATCACGAAGAGAAAACGCAGGACGGTGCTCATGCGGCGGCTCTTATCCTTCCCGAACGGCCGAGGCGAGCGCCCCGCAGGCTGAATATGGGGCGGGTCGCGAGCTGCGCCACGGCGCGCAGGCCGCGGCGACCGCGATCAGTCCGCGGCGAGTTCGCTGGCGCGCAGGGATTCGAGCCGGTCGCGGGCACTCTTCTTCATGCGCTCGGATTCCGACTTGAGCTGGCCGCAGGCGGCGAAGATGTCGCGGCCGCGCGGGGTGCGGATCGGCGAGGCATAGCCGGCCTGGTTCACATAGTCGGCGAAGCGCTCGATCTGGTCCCAGTCGGAACATTCATAGGCCGAGCCCGGCCACGGGTTGAACGGGATCAAATTGATCTTGGCCGGGATGCCGCGAAGGATGCGCACCAGTTCCTTGGCGTCGGCCATGGAATCGTTGACGTCCTTGAGCATCACATATTCGAAGGTGATGCGGCGGGCATTCGACAGGCCGGGATAGGCGCGGCAGGCGTCGAGCAGGTCCTTGAGCGGGTACTTCTTGTTGATCGGCACCAGCTCGTCGCGCAATTCGTCGCGCACGGCGTGGAGCGAAATCGCCAGGCTGACGCCCATCTCCTCGCCCGCCTTGACGATCGACGGCACGACACCGGAGGTGGACAGGGTGATGCGCCGCTTCGACAGGGACAGGCCCTCGCCGTCGGAGGCGACAGCCATCGCCTGGCGGACATTGTCGTAATTGTAGAGCGGCTCGCCCATGCCCATCAGCACGACATTGGTCACCAGCCGGCCACCGTTCGGCACGATCGCGCCGGCCGGGGTCGCCGCGTCGGGCAGGTCGCCGAGCCGCTCGCGCGCCGCCAGGATCTGGCCGACGATCTCGTCGGGCAGGAGGTTGCGCACCAGGCGCTGGGTGCCGGTGTGGCAGAAGGTGCAGGTCAGGGTGCAGCCGACCTGGCTGGAGATGCACAACGTGCCGCGGCCTTCCTCGGGAATGTAGACGGTCTCGATCTCGACCGGCCGGCCGGCGCCGCGGGGCGGAAAGCGGAACAGCCATTTGCGGGTGCCGTCGACCGAGATCTGCTCGTCGACCACTTCCGGCCGGGCGATCGTATGGGCCTCGTCCAGCGCCTGGCGCAGGGTGCCGGCGACATTCGCCATCTGCGAGAAGTCGGCAACGCCGCGCACATAGAGCCAATGCCAGAGCTGCGCGACACGCATGCGGATCTGCTTGTCCGGCACGCCGACGGCGGACAGCGCCTCGCCGAGGGCGGCGCGGTCGAGGCCGACCAGCGACGGCTTCTCGTCACCGGCCATCGGCATAACCGGCGGCGCGGGACGCGGGCGATTGGCGGCGTGGGCGAGATCGAGCGAGACGGCCATAGCGTGTCCTTTCGCAGGCGACGTGCCGGCGAGACTGACTGAAATTCGGAAATTCACCCCGTCACATGACGGTTTCCGGTCGGTTTCGCAAGGTCAGGCCGTCTTTCCGCTGCCTGAAACGCCAAACGCCGGGCTTCCGGGCCCGGCGTTTTCAGCGATGGCAGACCCCGGCCGAAGCCGGTGAGACCTACTTGCAGTCGTTGATCGAGTTCAGCGCCGCGGTCACGCCCGAGAGCGAATAGGTGTAGCTGGTCTCGGTGCCGCGCTGCGAGGTCGCCTCGACGGTCATCACCCGGCCGGCGCGCAGATTGGCGACGAGCTGCGGTTCCTCGGCGGCGTTCTCCATCCAGGCGGACTCGCCCTTGACGAACATGGAGTAATCCTTGCCGTCCACGTCGACGATGACCTTGGAGCCTTCCTTCAGCGCATAGCCCATGACGACCTGCGGCTCGTAGGAGACGCCCTGGCCCGGCTTCTGCGAGACGAGGAAGAAGATGTCGCCATGATCAACATTGGCCGGTGTCATCTTGGTCGGCGTCGACAGGACGTAGCAGATCTTCCCGTCGGAGCCCGAGTAGGAATAGGTGCCCCAGGCGTTGAACTGGTTCATGCGCGTCGGGGTCTGGGCCGCCCCGGCGGCGCTCGAGAAGATCAGAATGGCCGCAGCGGCCGTCAGGACGTTCTTGAGGTTCATGGTTCCCCGCTCATTTCGATGTGCGTGCGTGGTATGGCTGTGGCGACCGGCGCGACGCCGGACGAAAGATTACTGTCGCAGTCTAGCGGCCGGGCCTTTATCCTTGGTTAACGAAACCCCAAGGTGCGGCCGAAGATCGTTGATGTCCGGCCTGTGGGCCAAGAAGGACCCCGGCGTCGTCACCACGCGGGACAGCCCCGGCACATCCGCCGACTTCACGGAATGTGAATGACGGAAAGAATCGGGCGACAGTTTGGCGCGCATGCCGCAATTCGCGGAAAAAGCATCGAAAATCGTTGCGAGACATGGGGTTGGCGCGATCTCGGCCGGCAGGCCGGTCGCGGCGCCGCTCCATTTCAATCGTCCAGTTCGCCCAGGGCCGTGCGCGCCTTCGCATAATGTTCGGGCCGGATATTGTCGCGCACCGTGCGGAACGCGGCCCAGAGAACCGCGATGTCGTCGGTGAAGCCGAGGCCAAGGATGAAGTCCGGGACGATGTCGAAGGGCAGCACGAAATAGGCGAGCGCGGCGAGGAGGACGCCGCGGCTGGCAGCCGGCGTCTGCGGGTCGAGGGCGCAATAATAGGAGGCCACCACGTCCTCCATGAAGGGGATGTGGCGCAGGCCCCGGCGGACCGTGTCGAAGAAGGAGCGGCGCACGTCCGATTCCTGCCGCGCCTGCTCGGCCTCGCTGCCCGGGCGCAGGATTTCGCCGATCTTGCCGTTCTCGATTGCCATCGCATCCTCCGTCTCGCGGACGGTAGATGGATCGCATCGGGCGGCGTCTCAAGCCCCGGCGGTTCGCCGGGCGTCCCGTAGCCTCAGCCGACGCGGTACTGCGGCATCTGGTCGGCGGCGATATCGTGATGCGCCGCCCCATCCGGCGCCAGCGGAAACGCCTCTTCCAGAAGGTAGGGGCCGCCACCGACCGAGTCCTTCGCCGAGAACAGGCCGAAGCGGGAGGCCCGGAAGGGCAAGGTCGAGAAATTGCCGCGGCCGGCGAGATAGCGGGCGACCTCCTCGACCTTGGGCTGGCGGAGCCGGGCGATGGTCACGTGCGGCACGAATTTGCGCGGGTCGGCGGGCAGGCCCACCCGGCGGCAGATCCGGTCGATCTCGGCCTGCAGCTCGGCCAGTACCAAGGGTGCCTCGACCCCGGCATAGAGCGAATGCGGCTTCTTCGATCCGAAGGCGGCGACGCCTTTCAGCGACAGGGTGAAGCCCGAACAGTCGATCCGGTCGAGCTGGGCGACGATCTCGTCGGCCAGACGCGATTCCACGTCGCCGATGAAGCGCAGGGTCAGATGGTAGTTCTCGGCATCGATCCACCGGGCCGACGGCAAGCCACCGCGGAGGAAGGACAGCGACAGGGCGATGTCGTGGGGAATCTCGAGGGCGGTGAACAGTCGCGGCATCGGAAAGACCTCCGTGCGGTGTTGCCATCGCGAAAAGCGTCTCACCTCGCGAGCCATGTGGCAAGCACAGGGCAGCCCTGCACGGGCCTTCGCCGCGTTGTTCGTTTCGCAATGCACAATTATATTCGCTTTGCGGCTCGGGAGATCGCCGCGGGAGGACGAAACAAGGCTGAAGAGCATGTCCAACGTCCCGTCTCCTGCACGCCCGTCAGCGCCCAGCGTTACCGTTGCGGCCGCCGCCCAGCGGGGTGCCGCCTCCGGACCGGTGCATGTCCGGCGCCTGCATCCGGGCGAGGAGCCGCTGCTGCTGGCCCATCTCAAGCGCCTCGACCCCGAGATCCGGCGCCTGCGCTTCGGCAATGCGGTCAACGATTTCTTCCTGGAACGCTACGTGTCGCTGGCGCTCGGCGAGGAGGCCCTGGTCAAGGGCCTGTTCATCGACGGCGAACTGCGCGGCGCCGCGGAACTGCGCTTCCTGACCGGCTCGCATGACGAGGCCGAGGGCGCGTTCTCCATCGAGAAGCCCTATCAGGGCCACGGCCATGGCGACCGCCTGTTCGGCCGGCTCGTCGCCAGCGCGCGCAATCGCGGCGTGCGGCGGCTGTTCCTGACCTGTCTGCGCGAAAACCGCCGCATGCAGGCGATCGCCGCCAAGCACGGCGCCGACCTCAGCTTCGAGGCCGGCGACGTCACTGCCGAGATCCTGCGGCCCTATGCCGACGTGCGGAGCATGGCGCGGGAATGGACCGACGAGACCGAAGCCTTCGCCTTCGCCATGATCGAATGGCGGCGCAAGCGCCTACGCAGCTTCGCCGCGCCGCTGCGCCGGCTGGCGGCGAGCTTCAACCCGTTTCCCGCTCCGCACTGATCGCATCGAGCGCCTTGGTCACCGCCGGCAGGATGCGCTCGACGATGACGGCGACGCCCTCCGGATTGGGGTGCATGCCGTCGTCCTGGTTGAGCGCCGGCTCGGCGGCGACGCCATCGAGGAAGAACGGATAGAAGGCGACGTCGTATTTGTCGGCGAGGCGCTGGTAGATGCCGTCGAACTCGGCCGCGTAGTCGGGGCCCATGTTGGGCGGCGCCATCATGCCGGCGAGAAGCGCGGTCTGGTCCCGGGCCTGCAGCTTGGCGAGGATCTGGTCGAGATTGCGCTCGGTGATCTCCGGCGAGATGCCGCGCAGCGCGTCGTTGGCGCCCAGTTCGACGATGACGAGATCGGCCTCCTGCGGCACCGACCATTCCAGCCGCGCCAGGCCGCCGCTGGTGGTGTCGCCGGAGACGCCCGCATTGGCGACGCTGACGTCGTGGCCGGCATCGCGCAGGGCGGCCTGCAACTGCTCGGGGAAGGATTCGCCCGGGCCGACACCGTAGCCGGCGCTCAGACTGTCGCCGAATGCGACGATCTGCAGCGTCTCGCCCGCTTCGGTGGGCGTCGCCGCCTGCTGCGCCAGTGCCGCGACCGGCAGCATCAGCCATGACAAGATCGTCATGACCATCAGGATCGGTTGGAAGCGTTGCATCGCACACCCATATAGCGCAGGCCCCAGCCGGGGCGGTCGCCCCCGCATATAGGAGCTGGCAGGCTTGGCAGAACCAGCGATCCGGTTACGAAACGTTCATCTGACGCTCGGGTCCGGCCGAAGCGCGGTCCACGTCCTCAAGGGCGTCGATCTGTCCGTCGATCGCGGCGAGTCCGTCGGCATTGTCGGGCCGTCCGGCTCGGGCAAGTCGACGCTGCTGATGGTGCTGGCCGGTCTGGAACGGGCCGACAGCGGCAAGGTGGAGATCGCCGGACGCTCGCTGGAGGGTCTCAGCGAAGACCGGCTCGCCGCCTTCCGCGGCCAGAATGTCGGCATCGTCTTCCAGTCCTTCCACTTGATCCCCAACATGACGGCGCTCGAGAATGTTGCGGTGCCGCTGGAACTGGCCGGGCATCCGAAGGCCTTCGAGCGCGCCACCCACGAGCTGGGACAGGTCGGCCTCGCCGACCGCGTGTCGCATTATCCGGGCGAATTGTCGGGCGGCGAGCAGCAGCGCGTCGCCATGGCGCGGGCGCTGGCGCCGGAGCCGGCGATCCTCATCGCCGACGAGCCGACCGGCAATCTCGACCAGGAGACCGGCCGGCAGATCGCCGACCTGCTCTTTGCCGAACAGCAGCGCCGCCAGATGACTTTGGTGCTGGTCACCCACGATCCGGCGCTCGCCCATCGCTGCGGCCGCGAGATCGCCGTGCGCTCCGGCGTCATCTACGACGATCGCGATGCCCCCGGCGCCCGGACCGAGGCAGAGCTGGCGAGCGCCGCCGGATGAGCGTCGCCGACACCACCGAAGCCGTCGCCGCGCCGGCGCGGCCCGACATCGTCGGCGGGCGCAGCCATTTCCGGCTGGCGCTGCGCTTTGCCCTGCGCGAGATGCGCGGCGGCCTGTCGGGCTTCTACATCTTCCTTGCCTGCATCACGCTCGGCGTGGCGGCCATCGGCGCGGTCAATTCCGTCGCGACGATGATGACCAGCGGCATCGCCCAGGAAGGGCGGGCGATCCTCGGCGGCGATCTGCGCTTCGCCCTGGTCCAGCGCGAAGCCAACGCCGAGGAGATGGCCTATTTCAACGAACTCGGCGACGTGGCCGAAGCCGCGTCGCTGCGCTCCATGGTGCGGCTTCCCGACGGAACCGACCAGTCGCTGGCCGAGGTGAAGGCCATCGACGGCGCCTATCCGCTCTTCGGCACGCTGGAGACCACGCCGGCGGCGCCGCTCGGCGACCTCCTGGCCGAGCGGGACGGCCGCTTCGGCGCGCTGGCGGCCTCCGAGCTGTACGACCGGCTCGGGCTGGAGCCGGGCCAGACCATTCGCCTCGGCGATTCCGACATCGAACTGCGCGGCGTGATCGATCGCGAACCGGACGTCCTGTCGGACGGCTTCAATTTCGCGCCGCGCCTGATGATCGCTCGCACGGCGCTCGACGCGACAGGACTGATCCAGCCGGGCAGCCTCGTCGAATACGACTACAAGGTCCGCCTGACCGGCAACAACCGCGATGCCGAGGCGCTGTCGAAGGCAGCCAACGAACGGTTTCCGCAGTCGGGCTTCCAGATCCGCACGGCCGCCGAGGCGGCGCCGTCGCTCCAGCGCAATATCGAGCGGTTCTCGCAGTTCCTCACCCTGGTCGGGCTGACCGCGCTGATCGTCGGCGGCGTCGGCGTCGCCAATGCGGTCAACGCCTATCTGGATTCCAAGCGGGCGGTGATCGCCACCTTCAAGAGCCTGGGCGCCGGCGGCAGCTTCGTCGTCATGGTCTATCTGATCCAGATCATGCTCCTTGCGACGGTCGGCATCGCGCTCGGCCTCGTCCTGGCGGCGATCGCGCCCTTCGTGACGGCGCGGTTCCTGGAAAGCGTGATCCCGGTCGCGGCCAGCGCGTCGATCTATCCGGTCGCGCTCCTGACAGCGGCGGTCTTCGGCGCCCTGACGGCACTGGCCTTTGCGCTGCTGCCGCTCGGGCGCACCCGCGACATCGCGGCGACCGCGCTGTTCCGCGAGGCGGGCGCCACCGGCGGCTATCGCATGCGCTGGGCCTATCTCGGCTCGGCGCTGGGCCTGGCGCTGGTCATCGCCCTCCTGGCGCTCGCCATGGCCGGCGACCGGCGCGTCGCGCTGATCTTCCTCGGCGGCACGGCGGCGGCCTTCGTCATCCTGCGCGCCGTCGCCATCGGCATCGAGTGGCTGGCGTCCCGCGCGCCGCGGGTGCGCTCGACGCCGCTGCGGCTGGCGATCGGTAACATTCACCGCCCCGGCGCGCTGACCGGCTCGGTCGTCCTGTCGCTCGGCCTCGGCCTGACGTTGCTCGTGACCCTGGCGACCATCGACTACGATCTGCGCCGCGAGATCGGCACCGGGCTCGCCTCGCGGGCCCCGAACTTCTTCTTCGTCGACATCCAGAGCAGCGAGATCGACGGCTTCCGCCAGACCGTCGGCGAGCTGGCGCCGGGGGCGGAACTGAACGCTGTGCCGATGCTGCGTGGCCGGATCACCGCCCTCGACGGCCAGGACGTCGCCACCATGGAGCCGCCGGAAGAGGGCGGCTGGGTGCTGCGCGGCGACCGGGGCCTGACCTATTCGCCCACCGTGCCGGAAAACTCCTCGCTCACCGAGGGCGAGTGGTGGCCCGAGGATTACGATGGCGAGCCGCTGGTCTCCTTCGCCGCGGAGGAGGGGCGCGAGCTTGGCCTGTCGATCGGCGACACGCTGACGGTGAACGTGCTCGGCCGCGACATCACCGCGCGCATCGCCAGCTTCCGGGCGGTCGAGTGGGAGACGCTGGCGATCAACTTCATCATGGTCTACTCGCCCAACACCTTTGCCGGGGCGCCGCATGCCTGGCTCGCCACCCTGTCGGTGCCGCAGGACGCGGCGGTGACGGAAGAGGCGATCCTCAACCGCGTCACCAACGCCTATCCGGCGGTGACCAGCGTCCGGGTCAAGGATGCGCTCGATGCCATCAACGGGTTGATCGCCCAGCTCGCTTTGGCGATCCGCGTCGCCGCGGCGGTGGCGCTCGTCGCCTCCGTGCTGGTGCTCGCCGGGGCGCTGGCGGCCGGCAATCGCGGCCGGGTCCATGATGCGGTGGTGCTGAAGACGCTGGGCGCGACGCGCATGGTGCTGATTCGCGCCTTCACCACGGAATATCTGCTTCTGGGGCTGGCCACCGGCATCTTCGCCATCGGCGCGGGCGCGGCGGCGGCGTGGTTCGTGGTCGACCAGATCATGCAGCTGCCCTTCGTCTTCGACTGGACAGTGGCGCTGACGACGCTCGGCGTCTCGCTGGTGCTGACGGTGGGGATCGGCCTCGCCGGCACTTGGCGCGTTCTCGGGCAGAAGGCGGCGCCTGTCCTGCGCAATCTCTGACGGGCGCTCGCGGATATGAGCCGCCCGTCGGCCCTGACGGAGCTGGTTCAGGCCGCGGATAACGCAGAATTAATCCTGAATCCGCGCGATTTCGTCACCGCGCGGCGGGGTACTCTTGTGTGCCGCGCGGCCCATCCGCATATTATCGTCAGGATCGCTGGGCGTCCCGCCAGCGGCGCCTCCATGTGCCGGCCATTTCGTGCCGGATATGGACACCGGACGGGACACGCAGAAAGGAATTCTTCCATGGCGGAATATCGGAACGCCGGCGCTCGCACTGTGCCAGCCGCCGGTACCAGAGCGGACATCGACCAGGGCCTCCGCTCCTACATGCTCAAGGTCTACAACCTGATGGCAGGCGGTGTGGCGCTGACCGGCGTCGCGGCCTACGCCCTGTACATGCTGTCCTTCGTGACGAACGACGCCGGTGATGTCGTCGGTCTCACGCAGCTCGGCAACACGCTCTTCAACACGCCGCTCAAATGGGTGGTGATGCTGGCCCCGCTCGGCATGGTCTTCTTCCTGTCGTTCCGGGTCCACAAGATGAGCGTCGCAGCCGCCCAGACGACCTTCTGGATCTATTCGGCGATGGTCGGCGTCTCGCTGGCCTCGATCTTCGCGGTCTATACCGGCGAATCCATCACCCAGGTGTTCTTCATCACCGCAGCCTCCTTCGGCGCGCTGTCGCTCTGGGGCTATACCACCAAGCGGGACATCTCGGGCTGGGGCTCGTTCCTGTTCATGGGCGTGATCGGCATCGTGATCGCGATGGTCGTGAACATCTTCCTCGCCTCGCCGGCCCTGCAGTTCGCCATCTCGGTGATCGGCGTGCTCGTCTTCGCGGGGCTGACCGCCTACGACACGCAGCAGATCAAGGAAATGTACTACGAGGGTGACGGCTCGACCGTCATGGGCCGCAAGGCCGTGATGGGCGCCCTGCGCCTCTATCTCGACTTCCTGAACATGTTCCTGTTCCTGCTGCAGCTGTTCGGCAACCGCGAATAGTCTGCCCGACCAGGGATGTGAGTTGACGAGGGCGGCCCGCGGGCCGCCCTTTTTCGTGGGCGCGGCATCCCGCCGCGGACGCCGTGTTTGGCGATCGCTAGTCGGTGAATTTCCGCGGCCGGCCCTGCAGGGCGGCATTGATCCGCTGCGCTGGGCGGTGCATCAGAAGCGGGACCAAACAAGCGAAGAGCCGCCGCGTCCATGAGTGCCCACACGATCCGTCTCGCCGTCCTTGCGGACGTGCCCGCCCTGACCGCGATCTACGAGGATGCGGTCCTCCACGGCACGGCGTCCTTCGAGCTGGTGCCGCCGGACCAGGCCGAGATGGAAGCGCGCTTCAACGCGATCACCGGGCAGGGCTTTCCCTATATCGTCGCCGAGGACGCGGACGGGACAGTGCTCGGCTACGCCTATGCCAACGCCTTCCGCACGCGGCCGGCCTATCGCTTCGCGGTGGAGGATTCGGTCTATCTGGCGCCCGAAGCGAAAGGCCGCCGGATCGGCACAGATCTCCTGACGCGGCTGGTGGAACTGTCGGCGGAGCGCGGCTTCCGCCAGATGATCGCCGTCATCGGCGGCTCCGACCACACGCCGTCGATCCGCCTGCACGAGCGGGCGGGCTTCAAGATGATCGGCGTGTTCGAGAATTCCGGCTTCAAGTTCGGCCGCTGGATCGACACGGTGCTGATGCAACTGCCCCTCGGCGGCGACAGCCTGCCCGACGAGACGCGCCACCCGGGCTGAGCTTGGCGGATCAGCCGATCTCGGTGCGCTTCAGATTCTTGTCGAAGACGCCCAGCACGGTCGCCAGATCGTGGCCGCGCTTGAGGATCAGCCCGCCGGCGGCGACCACCTGATAGGCGCCCTGCTTGCGGGCGAGCTTGGGGTTCTTCTCGATCCGGTACATCGGCATCTCGCTGGTCCGGCGGAAGACGGAGAAGACCGCCCGGTCCTTCAGCATGTCGATGGCGTAGTCGCGCCATTCGCCGGCGGCGACCATGCGGCCGTAGATACGCAGGATCTGGGAGAGTTCGTGCCGGTCGAAGGACACGATCGGCATGTCCGACGGACGGGAGCCGGGAAACGGCAGGAGATTGGACGCGCTGTCGCCGTTCGATCCGGAAAAATCCAAGTCAGCCCCTCGTGCGATCATGCGCCGCTCGGCGGGGCGCGCTCTGGCTCGTGACCATATGGTGACACGGAAATGGGGTCGCGCCAAAGCGATTCAACCGATCGCCGCGAGACCGTTTCGGCCGGTCGATGCGGGCGTTGCCGCTCAGCGCTGGTGGAACTCGACCTGCGCCGCCGCCAGGATCGGGCCGGGCTTGCCCTCGTCGGTCACCGACTGCAGCAGCGCCGCCCAGCCCCGGCTCTCGCCTTCGGGGCGGGTCAGCATCTCCAGCGGCAGGTCGACCTCTAGCGGTTCGCCGGACCACATGCCGAGGATGCGCCAGTCCTGCACCGCATGGCTGTTGACGATGGTGGTGCCGCGGTTCTCGCCGCGGTCGATCGCCGTCCGGGTCTCGTCGTCATAGGTCACGAGCATCAGCACCGGCTGACGGCCGCCGGCCTTGGCGCCGGCGACGTCGGCGGTGATATGCAGCCGGTCGTCGTCGACGCGCATGGTAACGCTCGCGCCCTTGCCGGCCGCCTTCAGCGGATGATTGTCCATCAGCGCGCGGACCTTGCCCTCATGCGAGCCGATGGCGTCGGCAACGCCGTTCACCACGACCTGCGGGGTGTAGATGGTGGTGGTGCCGAAGGCCGCGGCATAGGCGCGCTGGCGCTCGGTGTTCTCGCTGGAGCCGTGGGTGTCGCGCCAGCCGATATAGTCCCAGTAATCGACGTGATAGGCGAGGGCGAGGATGCCTGGTTCGACGGCGAGCCGGCTGAGAATCCGGTCGGCCGGCGGGCAGGACGAGCAGCCCTGGCTGGTGAAGAGCTCGACGACCTGTTCGACGGGGCGGATCTCGATCTGCCCGGCACCGGCGGCCTGCGCGACCGGCAGCGACGCGGCGAGGAGCGCACACAGACCCGCGAGCATCGGCCTCATGGCGAGACGCTGCGCACGAGCGGCAGGTCCATGCTCGGCGTGACGGCGCAGGGCCGCAGGGATCGGTCGGGGGCTGTGTTCATGATGCGAACCTAGAGGTCGGGACGAACACCCGCTAGTCACTTGGCGGTGACGGAGAGTGCCGGGTCGCCGACATGGCAAAGCCGCCGGTCCTGGAACCGGCGGCTTCGATTGTCAGGCGGGCCGCAGGGACCTGCCGGGATCGCCCATCAGGCGGCGAGGCGGCGCAGGACGTACTGCAGGATGCCGCCGTTGCGGTAATATTCCAGCTCGTCCAGCGTATCGATGCGGGCCTGGATCTTCACCGTCTGCACCGAACCGTCGGACGCCTCGATCCGGGCTTCCAGGATCTGGCGCGGCTTCAGTTCGGTCAGGCCGTCGATGGTCACCTTCTCGTCGCCCTTGATGCCGAGCGACTGCCAGGAGGTGCCTTCCTCCGCGAAGACGAAGGGCACGACGCCCATGCCGACGAGGTTGGAGCGGTGGATGCGCTCGAAGCTCTCGGCGATGACCGCACGCACGCCGAGGAGCACGGTGCCCTTGGCCGCCCAGTCACGCGACGAGCCGGTGCCGTATTCCTTGCCGGCGAAGATGACGAGCGGCACGCCCTCGTCCTTGTACTTCATCGCCGCGTCGTAGATCGGCATCTGCGCGCCGGACGGCTGGTGGCAGGTCACGCCGCCTTCGACGCCGGGCACCATCTCGTTCTTGATGCGGATGTTGGCGAAGGTGCCGCGCATCATGACTTCGTGGTTGCCGCGGCGCGCGCCGTAGGAGTTGAAGTCCACCGGGCGGACCTGATGGCTGACGAGATAGTCGCCGGCCGGGCCGTCCTTCTTGATCGAACCGGCCGGGGAGATGTGGTCGGTCGTGATGGAATCCTTGAACAGGCCGAGGATGCGCGCATCCTTGACGTCCTGAACCGCTTCCGGCTCCTGCTTCATGCCCTCGAAATAGGGCGGGTTCTGCACGTAGGTGGAGCGGTCGTCCCAGTCGTAGGTCAGGCCGCCGGACACCTCGATCTTCTGCCAGTGCTCGTCGCCCTTGAAGACGTCGGCATAGCGGTTCTCGAACATGTCGCGGGTGACCGTCTTGCGGACGATCTCGGCGATTTCCTGCGTCGTCGGCCAGATGTCCTTCAGATAGACGTCGTTGCCGTCCTGATCCTGGCCGAGCGGCTCCTTGGTGATGTCGACGAACATCGAGCCGGCCAGCGCATAGGCGACGACCAGCGGCGGCGAGGCGAGATAGTTCGCCCGCACGTCCGGATTGACCCGGCCCTCGAAGTTGCGGTTGCCCGACAGCACCGAGCAGGCGACGAGGTCGTTCTGGGTGATCGCCTCGGAGATCGGCTCCGGCAGCGGCCCGGAATTGCCGATGCAGGTCGTGCAGCCATAGCCGACGAGGTTGAAGCCCAGCGCGTCCAGATCCTTCTGCAGATCGGCCTTGTCGAGATATTCGGTGACCACCTGCGAGCCGGGGGCCAGCGAGGTCTTCACCCAGGGCTTCACCTTGAGGCCCTTCTCATGCGCCTTGCGGGCGACGAGACCGGCGGCAACCAGCACGTTCGGGTTGGAGGTGTTGGTGCAGGAGGTGATCGCGGCGATCACCACGTCGCCGTCGGCCAGGCCGTGCTCGGCGCCCTCGACCGGATGGCGCACGTCGCCGGGGGTCGTGTTCGGCGGCACCGCGCCTTCGTCCATGTAGCGCGAATCGGCGTTCGACTGCGGGGTCTCGCTCTTCTTGCGACCGCCCTTGATCTCGGCCAGGGCGTCGACGAACTTGGTCGCCGCCTCGGTCAGCGCGACGCGGTCCTGCGGACGCTTCGGGCCGGCCAGCGACGGGACGACCGTCGACAGGTCGAGTTCCAGCGTGTCGGTGAAGACCGGGTCCGGCGTGCCGTCCTCGCGGTACATGCCCTGCGCCTTGGCGTAGGCCTCGACCAGCGCGATGCGGTCCTTGTCGCGACCGGTCGCCTCCAGATAGGCGATCGTGTCCTTGTCGATCGGGAAGAAGCCGCAGGTGGCGCCGTATTCGGGGGCCATGTTGGCGATGGTCGCCTGGTCCTCGAGGGTCAGGTTCGACAGGCCGGGGCCGAAGAACTCGACGAACTTGCCGACGACACCGCGGCGACGCAGCATCTCGGTGACGGTCAGGACGAGGTCGGTGGCGGTGGTGCCTTCCGGCAGCTTGCCGTCCATGCGGAAGCCGATGACTTCCGGGATCAGCATGGAGATCGGCTGGCCGAGCATGGCCGCTTCCGCCTCGATGCCGCCGACGCCCCAGCCCAGAACCGACAGGCCGTTGACCATGGTGGTGTGGGAATCGGTGCCGACCAGCGTGTCGGGATAGGCGACGGTCTCGCCGTTCTCGTCACGGGTCCAGACGGTCTGGGCGAGATATTCGAGATTGACCTGGTGGCAGATGCCGGTGCCGGGAGGCACGACGCGGAAGTTCTCGAAGGCCTCGGAGCCCCAGCGCAGGAAGGTGTAGCGCTCGCCGTTGCGGCCGTATTCGGCGTCGACGTTCTTGGTGAAGGAATCCTTCTGGCCGAAAAAGTCGACCATCACCGAATGGTCGATGACCAGATCGACCGGAACCAGCGGGTTCACCTTCTTGGGGTCTGCGCCGAGATTCCGGGTCGCGTCGCGCATGGCGGCGAGGTCGACCACGGCGGGAACGCCGGTGAAGTCCTGCATCAGCACGCGGGCCGGGCGGTAGGCGATCTCGTGGCCGGCCGAACCCTTGTCCTCGATCCAGCGGGCGAGGGCGCGGATGTCGTCCGCCTTGACCGTGCGGTCGTCCTCGTTGCGCAGCAGGTTCTCGAGCAGGACCTTCAGCGAGAAGGGCAGGCGGGCTACGCCCTGAAGGCCGTTCTTCTCGGCTTCCTTCAGGTCGTAATAGACATAGTCCTTGCCGCCCACGGAGAGCGTCCTGCGGCTATTGAAACTGTCGGGTGCGTGGGACAATTGGCTTCGTTCCTTCTCGACCAGTATAAGTCCGAAGGGCGAACGGCCTTGAGCGCTGCGGAAAAGCGCTCGAAGATGCGGGTGCGACCATTTCCGCTTGTCCGCCCCGGTGCCCGCCGGTGCCGGACGGGGACCCTGAGATCGGCGCTGAATTGTTGCCACGCCGGTCGCTGGTGTGGTTGCGGTCGTTATAGGCAAGTTTGTAACGGCTATAAAGGGCCAGATGGCCTTGGGGCGGAAAATCCATTGCAGTGCAGAAAAAGGCGGACATGACAAGGACTTGGCCGTGCCGGACCGGCGCCCACCAGCCGCCGCGCGTCGCGCCCTGCCTTTGCAGGCCGGTGCAATGTCACGCAATTTCCGCCGCGGGCCGGGCGTGAGCGGGCCGATCGCGACCGCCGCGGGGCTGGTCGTCGGGCGTGGCGGAGCGGCCGCAGCCGGGCCGCTGGATTTCCGCATTGCGGCAGGCGAGGCGCTGGTCGTCACGGGGGCGAACGGCGCCGGCAAGTCGACGCTCCTGCGCACGCTGGCCGGCCTGCTGCCGCCGGTCGCCGGTCGTATCGACGTGACGGGCGCGACGGCACCGGACGGCGAGGCGGCCCGCACACTGGCGGAGATCGCCCACTATGTCGGCCACCGCAATGCGATGAAGCCGAATATCAGCGTCGGCGAGAACCTCGCCTTCTGGCGGCGCTATCTCGGGGGCGGCAGGGATTGCGGCCGGTCGATCGCCGACTGCCTCGACGCCCTGGGGCTGCCCGACCTGTCGCATCTGCCGCAGGGCTATCTGTCGGCCGGCCAGCAGCGGCGGGCGAGCCTCGCCCGGCTGCTCCTCGTGCCGCGCCCGGTCTGGATCCTCGACGAGCCGACCTCGGCGCTGGATGCCGCCTCGCAACTGAAATTCGCAGAGATCGTCGAGGCGCATGTGGCGGCAGGCGGACTGGTGATCGCCGCCACCCACCAGCCGCTCGGCCTGTCCCGCACGCTGACGCTGGATCTGACGCCGTCCGCCCATGCCGCGCGCGACGCCGACCGCGCGGCGCCTTCCATCGATGCGGCAGAGCTTGCTGCCGCGGAGGGCTGGCTGTGATCGCGCTGTTCCGCCGCGACCTGCGGCTGGCCCTGTCGGGCGGCGGCGGCGCCATGACCGCGGTGATCTTCTTCCTCGCCGTCGTCGCGACGATCCCCTTCGGCGTCGGCCCGGACCTCAATCTCCTGTCGCGGATCGGACCGGCCATCCTGTGGATCGGCGCGCTCCTGTCGGCACTGCTCACCCTCGACCGGCTGTTCCAGGCCGACCGGGAGGACGGTACGCTGGACCTGCTTCTGACCGGCCCGACGCCCATGGCGCTGGTGGTGCTGGCCAAATGCGCCGCCCTCTGGGTCGCTTCCGGACTGCCGCTGGTGCTCGCCGCGCCGGTGCTCGGCCTGTTCCTGGCACTGGAGCCGCCGGCGATCGGCGCGGTCATGCTGACGCTGCTGGTCGGCACGCCGGCGATCATCTGCATCGGCGCGGTCGGCGCCTCGGTCGCCGTGGCGCTGCCGCGCGGCGGGGTCCTGGTCTCGGTGCTGGTCCTGCCCCTGGCGATCCCGGTGCTGATCTTCGGCGTCTCGGCCACCTACGGGGCGGTCAACGAGCCCGACCCGTTCCTGCCGCCCTTCCTGATCCTGAGCGCGCTGACACTGCTCTTCGGCGCCCTCGGCCCGATCGCCGCCGGCGCGGCGCTGCGGGCGGGGGCGGATTGACACCGTGCCTCCGGCAGGCGCTTCGCCGGCGCAATCCTGACGAAATCGTATGTTTGCCGGCTGGCTGGAGACCTTCTAGACTGGACCCATGACCGACATGTCCGCCGCCAAGCCGTCGCGCTTCACGATCCTGGCCAATCCGACCCGCTTCCTGGAGCTGTCGGGCAGGCTGCAGCCATGGCTCTACGCCCTGGCGCTCATCGCGCTGGCGATCGGCCTGACCCTCGGCTTTCGTGCCCCGCCTGACTATCAGCAGGGCGCAACGGTGCAGATCATGTTCATTCACGTGCCCTTTGCCTGGCTGTCGATGATGATCTGGACGGTGATGAGCGTGTCGGCGCTCGGCACACTGGTCTGGCGGCATCCGCTGGCCGACGTCGCGGTCAAGGCGGCGGCGCCGATCGGCGCGGTGTTCACCGCGCTGGCGCTGATCACCGGCTCGATCTGGGGCCGCCCGATGTGGGGCACCTGGTGGGTCTGGGATGCCCGGCTGACCTCGGTGTTCATCTTGTTCCTGATGTATCTGGGGCTGATCGCCCTGACCCGGGCGCTGGACGAGCCAGGCCGCAGCGCGAAGGCAGCGGCGATCCTCGTCCTCGTCGGCTTCGTCAACATTCCGATCATCAAGTTCTCCGTCGACTGGTGGAACACGCTGCACCAGAGCGCCAGCGTCATCCGGGTCGACGGGCCGGCCATGCCGCCGGTCTTCCTGATCCCGCTGGTGGTCTCGGCGGCCGGCTTCACGCTCCTGTTCTTCGCCCTGCATCTGACGGCGATGCGCACGGAAGTGCTGCGCCGGCGCGTGGCGGCGCTGTCGCGGCTGGCGGCCCGCCGCGCCGAGGCCTGAGGATACCAATATGCAGAACGACTATACCGGCTTCATCGGCTCGGCCTACGCCATCTCCGTGCTGGCGCTGGTCGGGATCGCGGCCTGGGTGTTTCTCGATGCCCGCGCCCAGAAGCGTGCGCTGAAGGACCTCGAGGCACGCGGCATTCGTCGCCGCTCGGCCTCGGCCTCGCCCGCCACCGGCGCGGAGGCCACGCGATGACGGACGATCCGACGACGCTGCCGACCGCTCCGGCGGCCGAGACCGTGACGAAGGCCCCGAAACCTCGCCGCAACTGGCTGGTGGCGCTGCCGCTGGTGCTGTTCGGCGGCCTTGCGGCGATCTTCCTCTACCAGCTCGTCTCCGGCCATGATCCGCAGCAGATCCCCTCGGTGCTGATCGGCAAGACGGCGCCGCAGACCGTGCTGCCGGCGCTGGACGGCGTTTCCGGCCCCGACGGCGGGCCGATGCCGGCGCTGGATCTTACCGGCTTCGGCGATGGCCGGCCGGTGCTGGTCAATGTCTTCGCGTCCTGGTGCGGGCCGTGCCGGGACGAGCATCCGCTGCTGATGGATCTGGCCCAGGACGAGCGCTTCAAGCTGGTCGCCATCAACTACAAGGACAAGCCGGAGAACGCCCGCAAGTTCCTGGAGTCGCTGGGCAATCCCTATGCTGCCATCGGGGTGGACCAGAAGGGCTCGGCGACGATCGACTGGGGCGTCTATGGCGTGCCGGAGAGCTTCCTCGTCGCGCCAGATGGCGAGATCGTCTTCAAACAGACGGGACCGTTCACGCCCGAGGCGGTGAAGACCGGCCTCCTGCCGGCGGTGGAGCGCGTCCTCGCCGGTCCTTCGAAGGGCACCGCGCCGACGAGCTGACCGGACCGCCCGGACGTTCGGTCGCGGCGTGCCGATCCGCGTGCATATTCCCGGATCGATGCACCGAGCCATATGGGGCGCATGACCGAGACATCCTTTTCCCTGCGCACGCCCGAGGGCGACGACGTCGCCCGCAAGATCTGCGACACTTGCGGCTTCGTCGCCTATGAGAACCCGAAGATCGTGGTCGGTTCGGTGGTCCGCCATGACGGCCGGATCCTGCTGTGCCGGCGCGCGATCCAACCGCGACAGGGTTTCTGGACCATTCCGGCCGGCTATCTGGAGCTGAACGAGACGCCCGAGGACGGGGCGCGGCGCGAGGCGCGGGAAGAGGCGACGGCGCAGCTCGCCATCGAGCGGCTGCTGGCGGTCTATTCAGTGCCGCGGATCAGCCAGGTGCAGCTGATCTACCGCGCGAGCCTTGCCGAACCGACGATTGCGCCGGGCATCGAAAGCCAGGCGGTGGACCTCTTCGCCTGGGACGACATTCCCTGGGACGAGCTGGCGTTTCCGTCGGTCCACTGGGCGCTGAACCACGACCGCGCGGCCCAGGAGGGCGCGCCGCCGGTGCCCTTCACCAATCCGGACGGGGCGTCCGGCAACACGATGCCCGATGGGCGGGCGCTGCCGGTCGGCGAGTTCTGATCAGGCTGGAGATCGGCCGAGGACAGCTGCCTTCGGGCCTCAGCCCTGGACTTCGCCGGCGGTGCGGCGGATTTCGACGGTCAGCTCGGCCGGCAGGTTGAGCCGTGCACCGAGAAGGTCGAGATAGGCCCGCTCGGCGGGATGGTCGGGATCGATCGCCAGCACCGAGGCGGTGTAGATCTCCATCGCCAGTTCCGGCGTGGTGGCGCTGGCGGCGAGCGCATCGATGCTCATCGGCTGGCGCATCTCGTCCATGACGAAGCCCTTTTCTTCGGCATCGAGATCGATCTCGTCGATCCGCCCGAAGATCGCCTGTTGCTCCTCGGCGTCGATATAGCCGTCGGCCTTGGCCGCGGCGATCATCGCCGACAGCATCAGGCGGGCATGGGCCTCCTCGTCGCCGGCCGGCAGGAAGGCAGTGCCTTCGGGGGCAGGGATCTCGGCCGGGGCGCGGGCTGCGTCGGGCAGGCGCGGCGTCGGCTGGGCGTTGGGCAGCGCGGTGCCCTGGCTGGCCTGGTAGTTCTGGTAGGCCTTGTAGGCGAGGCCGGCGACGACGGCCGCGCCACCGAGTTTCAGCGCCGTGCCGCCGAGCTTGCGCACGCCCTTGCCGCGAAACAGGCTGGAGGCGAGGCCGCCGAGAAGCGCACCGCCGATGGCCGAGCCGGCGCCGCCCTGGAGCATGCCGCCGAGCCCCGAGCCAGAGCCGCCGCGCCCCTGCAGCATGCCGCCGAGCTGGTCGACGATCGAGCCGCCCTGGCCCTGGCCGGACCGCTGGTCGCTGGGTTGGCGGCTGCCCTGGTTTCCGGCGCCGAGGAATTCTCCGAGAAGCTTCTGCATGTCCATGTCGGTCGGCCTCTTGGTTGTGAAGATGTCGGTACGGGACGGCCTAGCGGCCGCTGTCTTCCGCGCCGGCCAGTCGCTCGGTCGAATGCTGCTTGATCAGCGGGATCTGGGTCAGCATGAAGACGATGGTGATCGGCATCGTCGCCCAGACCTTGAAGGCGACCCAGAAATCCGTCGAGAAATTGCGCCAGACGACTTCGTTGATGACCGCCAGGAAGATGAAGAACAGGCCCCAGCGCAGGGTCATCTTGCGCCAGCCCTCGGCGTCCAGCTTGAAAGCCTGGTCGAAGACGTAGCCGAGCAGCGACTTGCCGAAGAGCAGCCCGCCGAGCAGCACCGCGGCGAACAGGCCGTTGACGATGGTCGGCTTCATCTTGATGAAGGTCTCGTCCTGCAGCCACAGGGTCAGCGAGCCGAACACCAGCACCACGGCGCCGGTGACCAGCGGCATGATCGGCAGCGATCTGGTGATCGCCCAGGAGACGGCCAACGAGATCGCCATCGCGGCCATGAACAGGCCGGTGGCGATGAACAGCGGCCCGCCGAACTCCTTCAGGACGGGGAACGTCGCCGCCAGCTGCTCGCCGCGCGAATTGGCGAAGAAGAAGACCATCAGCGGGCCCAGCTCCAGCGCAAATTTCAGGAGCGGGTTCATCTCCTTGCGCGCCGGGCTGTTCGGCTCTTCCTCGAGAATGTGGTGCGACATGCGGACTCCCTGTTCCCGGTCCATATCGGAACTGATCGCGACGAATGCGAGGCGTGGCTGCCCATCGCGGCGAATTTTCGCCGGTCAGGCCGACGTGGTGGTGCCGGCGATCGCGGCGGCGAAGTCCTTCGCCTTGAAGGGCTCGAGATCGTCGATGCCTTCGCCGACGCCGACGAAATAGACCGGCAGGCGGAACTTGGCGGCGATGGCGACGAGGATGCCACCGCGCGCCGAGCCGTCGAGCTTGGTCATGACGAGGCCGTTGACCCCGGCCACGTTGCGGAAGATCTCGACCTGGTTCATGGCGTTCTGGCCGGTGGTGGCGTCGAGGGTGAGAAGCACCGTATGCGGCGCGTCCGGCTCGCGCTTCTGCAGCACGCGGACGATCTTCTCCAGCTCGGCCATCAGCTCGGTCTTGTTCTGCAGGCGACCGGCAGTGTCGATAATCAGGACGTCGGAATCGTTCTCGACGGCCCGGTCGTAGGCTTCGTAGGCAAGGCCTGCCGCATCGGCGCCGATCGCCTTGGCGACGACCTCGGACTGGGTGCGCTCGCCCCAGATCTTCAGCTGTTCGACGGCGGCGGCACGGAAGGTGTCGCCTGCGCAGAGCGTGACCTTGAGCCCGCCGCGGGTCAGCTTGGCGGCGAGCTTGCCGATGGTCGTGGTCTTGCCGGTGCCGTTGACGCCGACCACCAGGATGACATGCGGCTTCTTGGCCAGATCGAGCTCCAGCGGCTGGGCGACGGGGTCCAGCGCCTTCTCGATTTCCTCGGCAAGGATCGTGCGCACTTCCTGACCGCTGATCTCGCGGCCGAAGCGGCCTTCCGACAGGCGATCGGTGATCTTCAGGGCGGTCTCGACGCCGAGATCGGCCTGGATCAGCACGTCCTCGAAATCCTGCAGCGTGTCCTCGTCCAGCCGCCGCTTGGTGAAGATCGCGCCGATCGATCCGGTGAGCTGGGTGGAGGAACGCGCCAGCCCTTCGCGCAGGCGCTGCAGCCAGGGCACGCGGGGGGCGGGCGCCGGTTCGGGAGCGGCCGGCGCCTGTTCGCGCAGGCGGAAGCCGGCGGCGGCATCGGGTGCGGGGCGCGGGGCGTTCGCTGGGACGGGCAGGTGCGCCTGGTCGGCTTCGGGCGCGGAGGCCGGCGGCGCCGCGATGTCGGGCTCGGGCGTGCCGGCGGTGTCGAAGGACGGTTCGACCCGCTCGGCGACCGGCGTCTCGCCGTCTTCCTCGTCCTCCGGCGGCAGATCCGCGTCCAGCCATGAGAAGTCGGCATCCTCGTCGTCGGACGAGAGCGCGTCGTCATTGTGCCCGTCGAGATGATCGGCATCGGAGGCCGGCGGGATGCCGGGCGCCGCCGCATCGGCGATCTCGGAGGTCTCGCGGGTTTCGCCCGCAAGCGGCTCGACGGGCGCCGCAACCTCCGGCTCGGCATGTTCGCCCAGCCGCTCGGCGGGGTCGGCGCCCAGAAAGGCGAACTCGCTTTCGTCGGCGGGCTCGGTCGGCGTCGGTTCCTCGAGCCAGGAAAAGTCCGCCGTCTCGGCGTCCGGCTCTAGTTCTGGCCCGAGTTCAGCGTTTTTTTTTGAGCCTGGTCCGCGTCGGAATGCTCGGCCATTTCGGCCAGCGGGGTGATGCCGCCGCCGTCGTTGACGTCGGCTCCGGCTTCCGAATCGGCGACCGAACTGGCCGCCGCCTTCGGGCGGACGTCCGGATCGGGCGAGCCGGGAGCGCCGAATTCGGTATCGGACGGCCGCGGCGTATCACCATGCTCGGGCGTGCGATCGGTTTCGCTGTCCGACCCGAAGGAGAAGATGCGGCGGAAGAAGCCTTTTTGCTCAGCCATGGCTTACGTCAGTTCTCTCAGATGGTCGGAGGATGTTCCGGCCGGGCCGGAACGAAGGATATCGGGGCGGGCGACCAGTCTGCCACCGCGTTCGCCCACAATGATAGCGTCGAGGATGGAGCCGGGGAGGCCCTCCTCGATCTCGCAAAGGGTAAAATCGGCACAGCGGCCGCGCTGGTTGCGCTCCACCAGCACCGATTGCCGCGTGCCGACGAGGCTGGCCAGATGGGCGCGATGGGCGGTTTCGCCGCGGGCGCGCAGGGCCGTCGCCCGGTCCTTGACGATGTCGCGCGGCAATTGCGGCATGCGGGCGGCCGGCGTGCCCTCGCGCGGCGAGAACGGAAACACGTGAAGATGGGTCAGGCCGCAATCCTCCACGAGCTTCATGGAGTTCTCGAACATCGCGTCGGTCTCGGTCGGAAAGCCGGCGATGATGTCGGCGCCATAGACGATGTCGGGCCGCGCGGCGCGGATGTCGGTGCAGAAGCGGATGGCGTCGTCGCGCGAATGGCGCCGCTTCATGCGCTTCAGGATCATGTCGTCGCCGGCCTGCAGCGACAGGTGCAGATGCGGCATCAGCCGGGTCTCGGAGCCGATCGCCTCGATCAGCGCCGGGTCGGCCTCGACGGAATCGATCGAGGACAGCCGCAGGCGGGCAAGGTCCGGCACGTGCCTGAGGATCGCCTGGACAAGCTGGCCGAGCTTCGGCGCGCCGGGCAGGTCCGCCCCCCAGGAGGTCATGTCGACGCCCGACAGCACCACTTCGTTGTAGCCGGCCGCGACGAGGCGCTTCACCTGGTCGACCGCGGCGCCCATCGGCACCGAGCGGGAATTGCCGCGCCCGAAGGGGATGATGCAGAAGGTGCAGCGATGGTCGCAGCCATTCTGCACCTGGACGATGGCGCGGGCACGGCCCTCGATGGCGTCGACCATATGGCCGGCGGTCTCGGTGACGCTCATGATGTCGTTGACGCGGACCTTCTCCTCGGCGGCGACGCCGAAATCGGGCAGGGCGCGATAGGCGCGGGCCGTCAGCTTCTCGTCATTGCCGAGGACGGCGTCGACCTCGCCCATCTCGGCGAAGCGGCCGGGCTCGGTCTGGGCGGCGCAGCCGGTGACGACGATCCGCGCCTCCGGGTTTTCGCGCCTCGCCCGGCGGATCTGCTTGCGGGCCTGGCGCACGGCTTCCGACGTCACGGCGCAGGTGTTGAAGACGATGGCGCCGCGCGGATCGGCGTCGAGGCCGGCCGCCACGGCCTCGCGCTTCATGATCTCGGCCTCGTAGGTGTTGAGCCGGCAGCCGAAGGAGACGATCTCGACACCCATCAGGCCGGCTCGTGCGTCGCCGTCTCGTCGCGCAGATAGGCGCCGGTCGCGGGATCGAGGCGGCCGGACCAGTTCCATTCGGCCGGCCCGGTCATGATGACATGGTCGTCGCCGCGCCAGTCGATCAGGAGGTCGCCGCCGGGCACGGTCACCGTGACGATGCGGCCGGTGCGCCGGGTGCGGGTCGCCGAGACGGCGGCGGCGCAGGCGGCCGAGCCGCAGGCGCGGGTCAGGCCGACGCCGCGTTCCCAGGTCCGCAGGGTGAGGGCGTCCGGTCCCGTCACCTGCGCGATCGAGATGTTGGCGCGCTCGGGAAACAGCGGATGGTTCTCCAGCACCGGGCCGAAGCGGTCGAGCTCATAGCTCCACACGTCGCGATCGACCCAGAAGATGGCGTGGGGATTGCCCATGGAGGCGACCGAGGGCGAATGCAGGATCGGCGCGTCGATGGGACCGATCTGCAGTTCGATCGCCCTTGTGTCGCTGAACTCTTCCGACAGGGGAATCTCGGACCAGCCGAAGCGCGGCCGGCCCATGTCGACGGCAATCAGCCCGTCGTCGCGTTCAAAGGCGGTCAGGATGCCGGCGCGGGTCTCGAAGGTGAAGTCGCGGCGGCCGGTCTCGGCGGCGAGTGCCTGCACCACGCAGCGCGTGCCGTTGCCGCAGGCCTCGGCCTCCGAGCCGTCGCGATTGATGATCCGCACATAGGCGTCGGTGCCGTCGAGGCGCGGGTCGTGGATCGCCATGATCTGGTCGAAGCGGGTGGCCGGATCTTCGGCGAGGGCGCGCGCCGCCGCGGCCGAAATCCGCGCCGCCGATCCGCGAAGATCGGCGACGACGATCTCGTTGCCCAGCCCGTTCATCCGGGCGAAGGCCACGCTCAAATCCGTATCTCGTGCGGCGCTGTCGGTCATGCCGGTTATATGGCCGATGCGCGGCGCGATTGAAAGGATCGCGCGATCAGCGCTGGCCGAAAGCGGCGTCCTTGAACAGCGCCTTGAACTCGCGCGGCTGGGAACGCCAGTACTGCTTGGGCGCACGCACCGAGGCGCCGAGCTCGGCCGCGGCATGCCACGGCCAGTGCGGCTCGTAGAGAATGGCGCGGGCGATGGCGATGGCATCGGCCTTGTTCTCGGCGATGATGGTCTCGGCCTGGCGCGCCTCGGTGATCAGGCCGACGCCGATCACCGGGATCGACACCGCGGCCTTCACGGCCTCGGCGAAATGCACCTGGTAGCCGGGTCCGAGCGGGATCTTCTGGTCGGGCGAGACGCCGCCGGACGACACGTGGATCGCCGCCGCGCCGCGCGCCTCCAGTGCCTTCGAATAGGCGATCGAGCCCTCGATGTCCCAGCCGCCCTCGACCCAGTCGCTGGCCGACAGGCGGACCCAGACCGGGATGTCGGCCGGCACGGCCGCCTTGACCGCGTCGAAGACTTCGAGCGGGAAGCGCATGCGGTTCTCGACGCTGCCGCCATATCCGTCGTCGCGCCGGTTCGAGATCGGCGACAGGAACTGGTGCAGCAGATAGCCATGCGCCGAATGCAGCTCGATGCCGACAATGCCGAGGCGCACGGCGCGCAGGGCGGTGGCGACGAAATCGTCCTTGATCTTCTGCAGGCCCGCGGCGTCGAGGGCGGTCGGCGCCACTTCGCCGGGTGAATGGGGAAGGGCAGAGGGCGCCACGCACTGCCAGCCGGTCGGATCGGTCGGGGCGATCTGCTGGCCGCCGGCCCAGGGTTCGGCGCTCGACGCCTTGCGGCCGGCATGGCCGAGCTGGATGGCGACGGGCATCTGCGAATGGACGGCGATCGCATCGAGAACGCGGGCGAGCGCCGCCTCGTTGTAATCGGAATAGAGCCCGAGATCCTTGTGGGTGATGCGTGCTTCGGGCGAGACAGCCGTGGCTTCGAGGATCAGCAGGCCGGCGCCGGACATGGCGAGCTGGCCGAGATGCATCATGTGCCAGTCGGTGGCCGATCCGTCATCGGCGGAATACTGGCACATCGGCGCGATGATGATGCGGTTTTCCAGCTGCAATGCGCCGATGTCGAGCGGGGTGAACAGCGGGCTGAGCGTCTGCGAGATGTCCGAATCCGGGGTCTGCGTGTCCATTCAGGCGGCCTTCCGTGAAGCGTGAGGCTCTCCGAATGCGCCGGTACGCCGCGATGTTCAAGCCCTGCGACGAGGACGCTGCGTCTTCGGCGCGCGGCGATCGCGGGAACAGGGCGGTGGCGGTCCGGTGGACCGGCCTTGAACGAAA
The DNA here is from genome assembly GCF_014334315.1 of Aurantimonas sp. DM33-3. NCBI lineage: Bacteria > Pseudomonadati > Pseudomonadota > Alphaproteobacteria > Hyphomicrobiales > Aurantimonadaceae > Aurantimonas > Aurantimonas sp. DM33-3. The sequence goes on from NZ_JACSGS010000010.1 coordinate 92,499, forward strand.
ACCGGCGGCCGATCGCTCGGCCGCCGGTGGAACTGGATCAGTTGGCCGGGGCCGGTGCGTCGCCGCCACCGCCGACATCCGGGGCCTCGACATTCACGTCCGGCGTGTCGATCGAGACATTGGTGTCGGCACCACCGCCGGCGCGGCCGCCGAGCAGGCCGTCGCCGAAGATGAAGAAGGCGCCGATCACGACCACGACGATCAGGATGCCGGCGATCAGCCAGCTACCACCGCCGCCGCCGCCGCCGTTTCCACCGCGGTCGTTGTTGACGATGACGGTGCGCTCGCGTTCTGGTTCACGAAGGTCGCTCACAGGGGGACTCCACTTCCAACAAAGGGCAGCCAAGGGCTGCCGGGCTACGCGTCGGTCCCGGCCGAAGCCTCGCAGGAGGATCGGCAACGGCGAGGATCGCCATGCGTCGTTCCGCCACAGAATGCCGCAGGGGGGCATTCGTTCCGTGCCCGGCTATCGACAGGCGGGCAAGCGAAGGTGGCGTCGTCGCCCCGGCCGGCGATGATCGGATGAGCGGCACCGCCGGAGAGGCCGCCGCACGCCCGGCTTTCACCGCCCGGATGTTCCGCAGGGGCCGCGAAACTTGACATTGGCGGCCGGTCGGTGTTTCTGCAGACGCAAATCCGCGACATCTGTCCGCGACCCGCCGACCGTGCCCCTCTCGCAAGAGCCGCACGGAGGTCAACATCCGCCAGCGAGTTTCGCCCGCGGATGCGATCCTGCTTTGAGCATTGCCCATCCGGCAGTGGCTTGAGCGCAGGCGGGTTTGCAGTTCGGATCGAAGCGAACCACCTTCCGGCTCTGTTCGGAAGGCCGGGAAGGAAGCACGCATGTTCGATTCACTCCAGGACCGCCTCGGGTCCATCCTGAACGGCCTCACCGGCCGCGGCGCCCTGTCCGACAAGGATGTGGCGGCCGCGCTGCGCGAGGTCCGTCGGGCGCTGCTGGAGGCCGACGTCGCGCTGGAAGTGGTCCGGGACTTCACCGACCGCGTGCGCGCCAAGGCCGTCGGCGCGGAAATCCTGAAGTCGATCAGACCCGGCCAGATGGTCGTCAAGATCGTCCATGACGAGCTGATCGCCACGCTCGGCAGCGAGCAGGTCGCCATCGACCTCAACGCGCCGGCGCCGGTCGTCCTGATGATGGTCGGCCTGCAGGGCTCGGGCAAGACGACGACCACCGGCAAGCTCGCCAAGCGTCTCACCGAGCGTCAGCGCAAGAAGGTGCTGATGGCCTCGCTCGATACGCGGCGCCCGGCGGCCCAGGAGCAGCTGCGCGTCCTCGGCGAGCAGACCGGCGTCGCCACCCTGCCGATCATCGCCGGCCAGGGACCGGTGGAGATCGCCGCCCGCGCCAAGCAGGCGGCCAAGCTCGGCGGCTACGACCTCGTCATCCTCGATACCGCCGGCCGGACCCATATCGACGAGCCGCTGATGGTCGAAATGGCCGACATCAAGCGGACGACCGAGCCCCACGAGATCCTGCTGGTCGCCGATTCGCTGACCGGCCAGGACGCGGTGAACCTGGCCCGCTCCTTCGACGAGCGCGTCGGCATCACCGGCATCGTCCTGACCCGCGTCGACGGCGACGGCCGCGGCGGTGCGGCGCTGTCCATGCGCGCCGTCACCGGCAAGCCGATCAAGCTGATCGGTACCGGCGAGAAGATGGACGCGCTGGAGGATTTCCATCCCTCCCGCATCGCCGACCGCATTCTCGGCATGGGCGACATCGTCAGCCTCGTCGAGAAGGCCGCCGAGAACATCGACGCGGAAAAGGCCGCGGCGATGGCCAAGAAGATGCAGTCGGGGAAGTTCGACCTGAACGACCTCGCCGATCAGATCGGCCAGATGCAGAAGATGGGCGGCATGGGCGGCATGATGGGCCTGATGCCCGGCATGGGGAAGATGAAGGACCAGATGTCCGTCGCCGGCCTCGACGACAAGATGCTGAAGCGGCAGCTCGCCATCATCTCCTCGATGACCGCCAAGGAACGGGGCAATCCCGACATCCTCAAGCACAGCCGCAAGAAGCGCATTGCCGCCGGCTCGGGCACCTCGTCTGCCGAGATCAACAAGCTGCTCAAGATGCACCGCCAGATGGCCGACATGATGAAGTCCATGGGCAAGGGCAAGGGCGGCATGATGGGCAAGATGATGGGCGGCCTGGCCGGCAAGATGGGCCTCGGCGGCATGGGCGGCATGCCCGGCGGCATGCCCGACCTGTCGAAGATGGACCCCAAGGAACTGGAAGCCATGGCCAAGGCCGCGCAGAGCGGCGGCATGCCCGGCCTTCCCAAGGGACTTCCCCCCGGCATCGGCGGACCGGGCGGCATGCCCGGCGGCGGTTTCCCGGGGCTGCCGGGACTGCCGGCAAAGAAGAAGTGACGGCCATCCGGCCCGACCGAACGACCTGAACACGCACTATCGAACCGATCGGCGCGCCGCCGATCTCGAACCAAAGGACAAGACCCATGCCCCTGAAGATGCGCCTCGCCCGTGCCGGCTCCAAGAAGCGGCCCTACTACCACGTCGTCGTTGCCGACGCCCGCTCGCCGCGCGACGGCCGCTTCGTCGAGCAGCTCGGCTCGTGGAACCCGATGCTGCCCAAGGACGCCCAGCGCGTCACGCTGAACGAGGAGCGGATCAAGCATTGGCTCGCCGAGGGCGCACAGCCGACCGACCGCGTCCTGCGCTTCCTCGACCAGGCCGGCATCATGAGTCGTCCGACCCGCGCCAACCCGACCAAGGGCCTGCCGGGCAAGAAGGCCCAGGAGCGCGAGGCCGAGCGCAAGCAGCGCGAGGAAGACGCCGCGGCCGCCGCAGCCGAGGCCGAAGCCGCCAAGAACGCGCCGGCTGAGGAAGCACCGGCCGAGGAAGCCGCTTCCGCCGAGTAAAGCGTCAAGTAAGCTTGGCGTAGCATCATCCTTGTGCAAACGGCGCCTCTGGGCGCCGTTTGAGCAGGGCGGCATCGGAATGTTCCGGGAGCGGTCGTCCTCAGGAGGGATACTGCTTCACATGCCCGATGCAAGACTGGACCCGGCCGACGGCCTCGGAAACGGCCCCGACGGCTGGGCCGAGACCGCGATCTTCGACCTGGCCCCCGTGCCGCTGTGGATCGAGGATTACAGCGGGGTGAAGGCGCTGTTCGAGGAATGGCGCGCCGCGGGAATCATCTCGATCCGCGAGCATCTCGACGCCGATCCGTCGCGCGTCGCCGCCGCGGCCCACCGGATCCGGCTGATCGCCGTGAACCAGTGCACCCTCGACTTGTTCGAGGCCGACAATTTCCAGAGCATCTGCGACAATCTCGACAAGGTCTTTTCGGGCGACATGCTCGACAGCCACAAGGAAGAGCTGATCCAGCTCTGGGAGGGGCAGACCGAGTTCGAGAGCTATGCGGTCAACTACACGCTGACCGGCAAACGCCTCGACGTGCAGCTCAAGGCGCGGCTCCTGCCCGGCCACGAGAGCGACTGGAAACGGCTGCTGATTTCCACCGAGGACGTGACCGAGCGCGAGGACCAGCGCCGGGAACTGGCGGTCAGCGAAAGCTTTGCCCGCGGCCTGTTCGAATATTCGCCGGTCTCGCTGTGGGTCGAGGATTTCTCCGAGGTGAAGGCGCTGATCGACGATGTCCGGGAGCGCGGCATCACCGATTTCCGGACCTTCGTCGACGTCCATCCCGATTTCGTCAGCCGGTGCCTGTCCGAGATCCGCGTCATCGATGTGAACGAGCACACGCTGCAGCTGTTCGGCGCGGAGAGCCGCGACGATCTGTTCAGCCGGCTGGGCGAGGTGTTCCGCGACGCCATGGAGCAGCATTTCCGCGAGCAGCTCGTCGATCTGTGGGAGGGCAAGCTGTTCCAGCAGCGCGAGGTGGTCAATTACAGCCTCAGCGGCGACCAGCTCCATGTCCACATGCAGTTCTCGGTATTCCCAGGGCGCGAAAGCGACTGGTCGCTGGTACAGGTCGCCCTGACCGACATCACCGCCCGCAAGAAGGCCGAGGCCTATCTGGAATATCTCGGCAAGCACGACATCCTGACCAAGCTCTACAACCGGTCGTTCTTCGTCGACGAGCTGAACCGTCTGGAGCGCAAGGGCCCGACGCCGGTGACGATCATCGTCGCCGACCTCAACGGCCTGAAGACGGTCAATGACGTGATGGGCCACGCGGCCGGCGACGCGCTGCTGCGCCGGGCGGGCGAGGTGCTGAACGAGGCGGTGCGCGAGCCCTGCCACGTGGCCCGCATTGGCGGCGACGAATTCGTGGTGATGATGCCAGCCAGCAGCGAGGAGGACGGCCTGCAGATGGCCCAGAACATCGTCGAGCTGGTCGAGGTCAACAACCAGTTCTACACCGGCGCGGAGCTGTCCTTCTCGCTGGGCGTGGCGACGGCCGAGGCCGGCGAGCGGCTGGAAGCGACGGTCAAGCGCGCTGACGCCCGCATGTACGAGGCCAAGCGCAAGCACTATGCCGACGAGAAGCGCGATCGCCGCCGCGAAGGGCAGTCGCTCGTGAACTGAGGCGCGGAACGTCTCCGGCGCATGCCCGCTGTCGCCAAGGCGGGCGGGGCGGGCTATTGTCGCCGCCGCGTCCCACCCCCGAATGAATGAGTCGTTCCCGATGCAGCAAGCGGTCCCGAGCGCACAGCGCGATCCGTCCCATGGCGAGATCGCCCATGTCTGAGACCGGCAAACTTGAAAACCCCGTCCTCCTCGGCGTCGTCGGCGGGGCCCAGGGCATCAAGGGCGAGTGCCGCGTGCGCTCCTTCACCGCCGACCCGACCGATCTCGGCGCCTACGGGCCGCTCGTCGACGCCTCGGGCAATCGCTACACGGTCCTGTCGGCGCGGGTCGCCAAGAACGTCGTCGTGGTCCGCTTCAAGGAGGTCGCCGACCGCAACCACGCCGAACGGCTGAACGGGCGCGAACTGTTCGTCGATCGTTCGGTGCTGCCCGAGCCGGAGGACGATGACGAGTTCTATCTGGAGGACCTCGTCGGCTACACGGTCGAGACCGTCGCGGGCGAGACCGTCGGCACGGTCATCGCCTTCCACGATTTCAACGCCGGCGACATCGTCGAAATCCGCCCGACCAAGGGGCAGACCCTGATGATCCCCTTCTCCGAGGCGGCGATCCCGGTGATCGACGCGGAGCGGCGGCTGATGGTGGTCGAGCCGGGCCCGGCCGGACTGGCGACGCCCGACGACGAGCCGGAGGACGGCGGAGAGGCCCAAGGCGGCGCCGATCGCGACGCCGGCTAGGACGGCCGCCCCGGCGCGCAGTTTACTCGCACGGTCCGATTGCGTAACCACCTGCCGGTAGGCACGCCGGCGAGGGGGCCGGCTGCCGCTTTTTCGAGGGAGGACACACATGATCATCGTTTCCGGCATCCAGCGTCTCGACCCGGCCGATCTCGACCGCGTGCGCGAGGCGGCCCGCGCTGTCATCGCCGCGACCCGCGAGGAGCAGGGCTGCATCGTCTATTCCTTCGCCGAGGACATGGTCGAGCCCGGCCTTCTGCGCGTCTACGAGGAATGGGAGACCCGCGAGGACCTGGAGCGGCACGCCAAGTCCGACCATGTTGCCGCCTGGCGCGCCGCGCTGGCTTCGGTCGAGGTGCTGCACCGCGACCTGAAGATCATCGAAGCCGGCGCCGTCCAGCCGCTCGGCTGATCCGCCCATGAGCTTCCGCGCCTCCATCCTGACGCTCTATCCGGAGATGTTTCCCGGCCCGCTCGGCGTATCGCTGGCGGGCCGCGCGCTGGAGCGCGGGGACTTCTCGCTGGAGACGGTGCAGATCCGCGACTTCGGCGTCGGCCGGCATCGCATGGTGGACGACACGCCGTCGGGCGGGGGCGCGGGCATGGTCATGCGCAGCGACGTGGTGGCGGCCGCGCTCGACCACGCCGCGCCGGAGGCCGACACCCGGCCGCGCATCCTGATGAGCCCGCGCGGCCGGCCGCTGACCCAGGAACGGGTCCGCGAACTGGCGGCGGGCGAGGGGGCGGTGATCGTCTGTGGCCGCTTCGAAGGCGTCGACGAGCGGGTGATCGCGGGACGCGGCCTCGAGGAGATATCGATCGGCGACTACATCCTGTCGGGCGGCGAGGTCGGCGCGCTGGTGCTGCTCGACGCGGTGGTGCGGCTTCTGCCGGGCGTCATGGGCAATGCGGTGTCGGGCGATGCGGAGAGCTTCGAGGGCGGGCTGCTGGAGCATCCGCACTATACCCGGCCGGCCGAATGGGAAGGCCGGACGATCCCGCCGGTGCTGACCTCGGGCGATCATGGGGCAGTGGCGCGCTGGCGCCACGCCGAGGCCGAGCGGCTGACCCGCGAACGGCGGCCCGACCTTTTGCCGGGCAAGTCCCGCTAGTCGAGGCGAAAGCCGGCGGACCGAAGCCCGCCGACGGGTCCTAGTAGACCCGCTTCTTCGGCTCGATGTAGTCGATCTGATTCGACAGCGTGTAGGTGTGCACCGGCCGATCCTCGAGCGTGACGGTCTTGGCGACCGTGTCGCAGAAGGACAGGGTGTGCTTCATCCAGTTGGCGTCGTCGCGATCGGGGAAATCCTCGCGGGCATGGGCGCCGCGCGACTCGGTGCGGTTGCGCGCCGAATCCATCGTCACCACCGCCTGGGCGATGAGATTGTCGTATTCCAGCGTCTCGATCAGGTCGGTGTTCCAGATCAGCGAGCGGTCGGTGACGCGGATATCGTCCGACGCCTTCCAGACCTCGTGGATCTTGGTGTGGCCTTCGTCGAGGATCTCGCCGGTGCGGAACACGGCGCAGTTGGACTGCATGGTGTTCTGCATGTCGGCGCGCAGTTCCGCCGTCGGCGTCGCGCCATTGGCGTAGCGGAAGCGGTCGAGGCGGGCGAGCGCGTTGTCGCCGGCGCCGGCCGGCAGGTCGGGCTGCTCTTCCGACGCGCTGACGGTCTCGGCGCAGCGAAGGCCGGCGGCCCGGCCGAAGACGACCAGATCGATCAGCGAGTTGGAGCCGAGGCGGTTGGCGCCGTGCACCGACACGCAGCCGGCCTCGCCGACGGCCATCAGGCCGGGCACGACGGTATCCGCATTGCCGTCCTTCTTTGTCAGGACTTCGCCGTGGAAGTTCGTCGGGATGCCGCCCATGTTGTAGTGGACGGTCGGCAGCACCGGGATCGGCTCCTTGGTGACGTCAACGCCGGCAAAGATCCGCGCCGATTCCGAAATGCCCGGAAGCCGCTCGGCCAGCACCGCCGGATCGAGATGATCGAGGTGCAGGTGGATGTGGTCCTTGTTCTTGCCGACGCCGCGACCCTCGCGGATCTCCATGGTCATCGAGCGCGAGACGACGTCGCGCGAGGCCAGATCCTTGGCCGAGGGGGCATAGCGCTCCATGAAGCGCTCGCCCTCGGAATTGGTCAGGTAGCCGCCTTCGCCACGCGAGCCCTCGGTGATCAGGCAGCCGGCGCCGTAGATGCCGGTCGGGTGGAACTGCACGAATTCCATGTCCTGCAAAGGCAAGCCGGCGCGCAGCACCATGCCGCCGCCGTCGCCGGTGCAGGTATGGGCCGAGGTGGCGGAGAAATAGGCGCGGCCGTAGCCGCCGGTGGCCAGGATCGTCTTCTTGGCGCGGAAGCGGTGGATGGTGCCGTCATCGAGGCAGAGCGCCACGACGCCGCGGCACACACCCTCTTCGTCCATGATCAGATCGATGGCGAAATACTCGATGAAGAACTCCGAGGAGTGCCGCAGCGACTGGCCGTAGAGCGTGTGCAGGATGGCGTGGCCGGTGCGGTCGGCGGCGGCGCAGGTGCGCTGCGCGGCCGGGCCCTGGCCGAATTCGGTGGTCATGCCGCCGAAGGGACGCTGGTAGATGCGGCCATCCTCGGTGCGCGAGAAGGGCACGCCGAAATGCTCGAGCTCGTAGACGGCGGCCGGCGCGTTGCGGACCAGATATTCGATGGCGTCCTGGTCGCCCAGCCAGTCCGACCCCTTGACGGTGTCGTACATGTGCCAGCGCCAGTCGTCCTTGCCCATGTTGCCGAGGGAGGCGGCGACGCCGCCCTGGGCCGCGACCGTATGCGAGCGGGTCGGGAAGACCTTGGTGATGCAGGCGGTCTTCAGGCCGGCCTGGGCCGCGCCGAGGGTGGCGCGCAGGCCGGCGCCGCCGGCGCCCACGACGACCACGTCGAAGGTGTGGTCGGTGAATTCGTAGGCCTTGCCGTTTTGGGACGGCGCCGTGCGGTGCGGCTGGCCGTTTGCGTTGGTGCCGTTCGTGGCCATGGTCAGACTCCGAAGCTCATCCGGGCGATCGCGAACAGGCTCGCGACGGCGATGGCGATGGCGAAGAAATTGTTGAGGATCAGCAGCGGCAGCTTGGTCGTGCCGTGAATGTAGTCCTCGATGATCACCTGCATGCCGAGACGCATATGGTAGGTGAAGGAGATCACGGTCAGTGCGACCAGCAGTCCCACCAGCGGATGCGCGAGGGCCGCGCGGACCTCGGCATAGGGCTGGTCGTGCAGGACGATCAGCAGGATCACGAAGCCGGTGATCAGCACCAGATTGGAGATCGCCGACAGCCGCTGCTGCCAGAAATGGCCGGTGCCCTCATGGGCGGAGCCGAGGCCGCGGACGCGGCGAAGCGAGGTTCTCATCTCAGTCATGGAAATATCCCTCAGCCGAAGACCACGATGCCGACCCACAGGATCAGCGTCAGCGCAAGCGAGGCGACGAGGGTGGCCTGGGCCAGCTTCGTCGACGTCTCCTTGCTGAGCCCGATGCCGGTGTCCCAGATCAGATGGCGGATGCCGCCGAACATGTGGTGGAGCAGCGCCCAGGTGTAGCCGAACAGGATGATCCGGCCGATGATCGAGCCGAAGAAGGCCGAGGCGTAGGAGAAGGCCTCCGGGCCGCTCGCGGCGGCGACCAGCCACCAGACGAAGAGCAGCGTGCCGACATAGAGCGCCGAACCGGTGATGCGGTGCAGGATCGACATCGCCATGGTTGGGCGGAATCGGTAGATCGAAAGATGCGGCGACAGCGGCCGCGCAGTCTTGAGGTCGGACATGGGTGCCTTCTTGTCCTCGCATTGGCCAGGCGCTGTGCGCGGGGGCCGGGTTGCCCTTCCCCTACAGCGATCGGAACGCTTCTAAAAGGCTTATCGCAATTGCGAAAGCAACCCTTTGGGCGCGGGATCGCTGGGGGCGGTTCGGCTTAATCGATTAGGCGCGGCAAGAAGGCGCGCGACGGGCAGGTCGCCGCCGGAGCCGATGCGCGCGGCGAATCAGCGCTCGGACGGATCGCGGTCGCGGAAGCGGATGACGTAGCTTGCCCAGTCGGCCGGATCGGCGACCTTTTCGTAGAGGCCGCGTCCGGTGCCCGGCGTGCGCGGGGCGTGCAGCACCAGCTTCGACCAGCCGCGACCGTCGGCCTCCTCGGCGAGGAGATCGATCATCGCCTTGGCGATGCCCTTCCGGCGATGCTGGTGGTCGACATAGATATGATCGGCAAGGCCGGAGCGCATGCCGGTCCACACATCCGGCAGATCGTAGAAGATCACGAAGGCGACGAGCCGGCCGTTCAGCCGCGCGCCCAGCACCTCGGCGGTGCGGTCCTGCAGCAATTGCTCGGCATAATAGGTGTCGGGTGCGCCCGGCGGGCCGCGAAACAGCGACTGGTTATAGGCCGAGATCAGGGGCGCCAGATCGCGCGCATCGCCCAGCCGCAGGCGCTCAATGTCGATATCGGGGGCTGGAATTTCCATCCGGTCTGTGTCGACCGGAACGCGGCGGGCGTCAAGCCTGTGACGCAGGGCAGGATGCACGCGAAAAGGGCGGCCCCGTCGCCGGTGCCGCCCCTTGCAGGCTTTGATCAAAGGCGATGCGCCGCCGTTCGGCGGCGACGCAGCTTGTGCCTAGCGCCAGTCGCGGATGTCGACGAAGTGACCGGCAATGCCGGCCGCCGCCGCCATGGACGGCGAGACCAGGTGGGTGCGGCCCTTGTAGCCCTGCCGCCCCTCGAAATTGCGGTTCGAGGTCGAGGCGCAGCGCTCGCCGGCCTCGAGGCGGTCCTCGTTCATGCCGAGGCACATGGAGCAGCCCGCCTCGCGCCATTCGAAGCCGGCATCCTTGAAGATGACGTCGAGGCCCTCTTCCTCGGCCTGCGCCTTCACGAGGCCCGAACCCGGCACGATCATGCCCGACACGCCCTCGGCGATGCGGCGACCCTCGACGACCTTGGCGGCTTCCCGCAGATCCTCGATGCGACCGTTGGTGCAGGAGCCGATGAAGATCTTGTCGACCTTGATGTCGGTCATCTTCGTGCCCGGCGTCAGCCCCATATATTCGAGCGCGCGCTCCTTGGACTTGCGCTTGTTCTCGTTCTCGATGGCGGCCGGATCCGGCACGACGCCGTCGATCGAGACGACGTCCTCAGGCGAGGAGCCCCAGGAGACGATGGGCGGCAGGTTCGCCGCGTCCAGATGCACGATCTTGTCGTAATGGGCGCCCTCGTCGGAGGCGAGGCTGCGCCAGTAGTCGACGGCCATCTGGAAGGCTTCGCCCTTGGGGGCGCGCGGACGGCCCTCGATGTAGCGATAGGTGGTCTCGTCGGGCGCGATCAGGCCGGCCCGGGCGCCGGCCTCGACCGACATGTTGCAGATGGTCATGCGACCTTCCATCGACAGGCCGCGGATCGCCTCGCCGGCATATTCGATGACGTGGCCGGTGCCGCCGGCGGTGCCGATCTGGCCGATGATGGCGAGGATGATGTCCTTCGACGTCACGCCCTCGGGCAGCGCGCCGTCCACCTGGACAAGCATGTTCTTCGCCTTGGACTGGATCAGCGTCTGGGTGGCGAGCACGTGCTCGACCTCGGAGGTGCCGATGCCGTGGGCGAGCGCGCCGAAGGCGCCATGGGTCGAGGTGTGGCTGTCACCGCACACGATGGTCATGCCGGGCAGGGTGAAGCCCTGCTCGGGGCCGATGATGTGGACGATGCCCTGGCGGCGATCGGCGGCGTCGTAATATTCGATGCCGAAATCGGCGGCGTTCTTCGCCAGCGCCTCGACCTGGATACGGCTTTCCTCGTTCTTGATGCCGTTCACCCGGTCGGCGGTCGTCGGCACGTTGTGGTCGACGACGGCGAGGGTGCGCTCGGGCTGGCGGACCTTGCGGTCGGTCAGGCGCAGGCCCTCGAAGGCCTGCGGGCTGGTGACCTCGTGAACGAGGTGGCGGTCGATATAGAGGAGGCAGGAGCCGTCCTCCTGCTGGGCGACGAGATGCTCGTCCCAGATCTTGTCGTAGAGGGTGCGCGGTTTGGCCTGGCTCATGGGTCGGTCCTTCTCCGGCGGGCGTTACGCTCCGGCCGGTCTGTGCATGGATGAAACGATGTGCGGGGCGCGCGCGGCCCTCGCATCCTGGCGCCTAGAGGCCGTCGGCGGCGAACAGGCGATAGAAGAAACGTCCCGGCAGCCGCGCGTGATCGGAGAGCTTGGCGAAGCCCTCGCTGGTCGGCAGGCGTCGACGCGCCTTCATGTCCCGGATCCGATGCATGGGCACAAAATAGCGATTGCGACGGCAGGTGACAATCGGGGCGCGGTGCCGGCGCCTGCGCTTTCCTGCAATGGCGGCGGGAACCGTCGCGCGCTTCGGCGATTGGCTCTTGCAAGCGGCATGTCGGGACGCTCCGCGATCCCGCTGCCAGAACCGAACCCGGACAAAGCCGAGCGATCATGTTCTTCGACAGTTGGTACGACCTTTTCCGCATCGTGATCGTCGGGGCCCTGGCCTATGCCGGCCTCGTCTTCCTGTTGCGGATCACCGGCAAGCGCACCCTGTCGAAGATGAACGCCTTCGACCTGGTGGTAACGGTGGCGCTCGGTTCGACCCTGGCCACGGTGCTCCTGAGCAAGGACGTGACCCTGACAGAAGGGCTGGTGGCGTTCCTGCTCCTGTGCGCGCTGCAATACGGCGTGGCCAGCTCGTCGCTCTATTCGGCGCGGTTTCGCGACATGATCAAGGCCGAGCCGACGCTGCTGTTCTTTCGCGGCCGGTTTCTGGGGCCGGCCCTGCGCCACGAGCGGGTGACCGAAGACGAGGTGATCGCCGCGATGCGCTCGAGCGGCCATGCCGCCATGGCCAATGTGGAGGCGGTGGTGCTGGAGACCGACGGGTCGTTCAGCGTGCTGGGCAAGGGTTCGGCGCCGGCGGACACGCTGCGCACGGTCAACGATCGCACCAACGCCTCGGAGCTGACCGCCAACGGCTGACCCGCGTCAGTCCGGGACGGCCAGCGTGCGGATGAAGGCCGGGGTGTGCCGGGCCTCGAACTCCGATTCGCGGATCAGGCCGTCGATGTGGCGGGTCAGTTCCAGCACCTGCCGCCGCTCGCGGAAGGCGAGGTAGAACTGCCCGACATAGATGATCGCCTGCAGTGGCCCGAACACGGTGACGGGCGCCGAGAACACCTTCTTCCGGTCGAAGAGATAAAGCCGGAGCGAGGGGTAGAGCTCCTCCGTCAGCTGCCGCAGACGCTCGAGTTGGGCACGGCGCTCGGCCGCCGGCAGGCCGCGCCAATAGCCTTCGCCTGCGGCAAACCCCTCCAGCGCGTCGATCGGCATGGCGATCTCGTAGTCGGTGTCGGGAGCCCGCAGATAGTCCAGCCGGTCGCGCATGTCGGCGATCGCCTGGTCCGAGGTGCGGCCGAGGAAGTCGCCATATTCGAACCGCAGCACCTCTTCCGATTTCAGCATGTCGGGCAGGGTCGCCGGCACGTGGCGGATCTTGTAACCGCGCGCTTCCTCGTGCCAGCGGAAGATCAGTTCGTCGGAGGGCGCCCGCGCGGCTTCCTCGATCCGCATCGAGGCCTGCAGCATCTCGGCCGCCCGCTCCGGGCGATCGGTCAGGCCGAGCAGCCAGTCGGACGAGACGCCGAGGGCCGAGGCCGCTTCGGCTGCGAACTGGGCATTGGGCAGGCGGCCGTCATCGGACGACAGCAGCAGCGACACGGTGGACCTGTCGGCGCCGCTTGCGCGGGCGAGCGCGCTCTTGGTCATGCCGGTCGCGGTCATCGCGCTGGCGAGGCGTTCGCGGAACAGCCGGGAGCGGTGGCGCTTGTCCATCATTCGTGACGATTATCACGTCTTGCGGATAAAATCTGCGACCGTGACTTCAGCCATGAGAATTCGCGGAATACCCCGGACCGTGTGGTCGAGCTATGGAGAGGGCGTCCGAACGAACGGTGGAGCCTCGCTCGAAGCCGTTCGTGTCCCGCCAATGACAACCGGCGACGCTGCCCGTCGCGCAGCCCCGCCCGCACAGGAGAGATTTCAGCCATGGAAACCCGCATGCGCAGCCTGACCAAAGCCGCCTCCTGGCAGGGGCTTGGTCTGGTGACCATGTCGGCCCTTGGCTATCTCTTCACCGGGTCGCTGACATCGGGCGGCATCCTGGCCGTCACCTCCGGCGGCGTCGGCTTCTGCGTCTATCTCCTGCATGAGCGCCTGTGGGCGCGGGTCCAATGGGGCTGGGACCCGGCCGGCGACGACGGTGACGACGGGCTTGGCCGCGGCCGCGCCTGATCCGCCGCGGTGCATCTCCTGCCTCGGAATCCGCGCACAAAAAAAGCGGCCCGGAGGCCGCTTTGAAATTCTGACGAAACTGTCTGCTGCCGATTACTCGGCGGCTGCGTCCTTGGCAGCCTGCTTCTCGGCCTTGGCGCGGTCGCGCTCGGCGACAGCGACCTGACGGGCCTCGTCGTTCAGCTTGCGCGCACGGACGTTGGTGGCCTCGACGATACGGGCCGACTTGCCGCGACGATCGCGCAGGTAATAGAGCTTGGCGCGACGCACCTTGCCGCGGCGCACGACCTCGACCGAATCGAGCATCGGCGAATACACCGGGAAGACGCGCTCGACGCCCTCGCCATAGGAGATCTTGCGAACGGTGAAGTTCTCCTGGATGCCGGCGCCCGAGCGCGCGATGCAGACGCCCTCATAGGCCTGCACACGGGTGCGCGTGCCTTCGGTCACCTTGACGTTCACCCGCAGCGTGTCGCCGGCGGAAAATTCGGGAATGGTGCGGATCGCGTTGATCCGTTCGGCCTCGGCGGCCTCGAGTTCAGAGATGATGTTCATGGCATAGCCTCAATTCGTTTCATGCCGGATGAGTTTGTCTCAGCCGACATGGCCGCCGGGACGGTCAAGTTATTCTGAGGAAATCGGTGGTGCCCATACAACGCTTTGGCCGGCTTGTCACTAGCTGCGAGCGAAGAACCGGTCGGAATCCGTCCCGATCCGTGCGCAAAGCCGCACAAGACGCCTCTGCCTTGTCGCTCCGCGGGGATCGTGCGAAGCCCTTGTGACGATGCCGCGCGGCCGCGCGCGCGTCGTTCCCGCTTCAGGCCACCGCTCGCCATGCCGGCATGCGGCCGGCGCTCCAAGGTCTTCTCGCATGTCCGTCCTCGTTATTGCCCTCCTGTTTCTCGCAGGCTTCGTGTCCGGTGCCATCAATGCGGTCGCCGGTGGCGGCACCTTCATCTCCTTCGGGGCGCTGACCCTGATCGGCGTGCCGTCGATCGTGGCCAACGCGACGTCGTCGATCGCCCAACTGCCGGGCTACATCACTTCGACGCTGGCCTATCGCAAGGACTTCGCCAAGATGTGGCGCGGCGTCCTCGTCCTGGCGGTGGTCTCGGCCATCGGGTCGCTCGGCGGCGCGCTGTTCCTGCTCTACCTCAACAACGAGCAGTTCTCGGCGGTGGTGCCCTGGCTGCTGCTCGGCGCGACGGCGCTGTTTGCGGCCGGTCCCTGGCTGAAGCCGAAGCCGAAGCACCAGGACGCGGCGGCCGAGGGGCGCAATTTCGCCAGCCCGATCGTCCAGTTCTTCACCTCGATCTATGGCGGCTTCTTCGGCGCCGGCATGGGCATCATGATGCTGGCGACGCTGGGCCTCACCGAAGGCGGCGACTATCACCGGCTGAACGCCATCAAGAACCTTCTCGCCAACGTCATTGCCATCACCGCGATCATCGTCTTCGTCTCGGGCGGTGTCGTCGACTGGCCCGGCGCGCTGGCCATGATACCGGGCGTGGCTTTGGGCGGTTACGCGGGCGTCTGGGCAGCCAAGCGGGTGCCGCAGATCGCGGTGCGGCTGTTCGTCATCGCCATCGGCCTGATTCTCGCCGGCTATTATTTCTGGATCGGCTGAGTCGGATCGCTCCGGGGAGGGGGCGATTCGCCATCCTGACAGGCGGGGGCAAAGGCCCTAGCTTGTCTAACGGGACACCGCTGAACGGCCCGACAGAACGGCCGGTACGACCAAATTCGGAGGACTACATGATCAGAACGACACGCGTCGCCCTTGCCGGCATCGCCTTCCTTGCACTGACGGCGGCGCCGGCCCTTGCCCAGTCCCAGGACGGGACGACGACCGAGGGCAGCGACGCGAAGCCGGCGGTGGAATCGACGGCCGGCGCGCCGACGCCGACCGAGCCGGCGGCGACCGAAACGCCCGAAGCACCGGCCGCCTCCGGCGGCGAGGCCAGCGACGCGACCGCGTCGGGCGCGCCGGGCGGCTCTGCCGTCACCGACGAGGAGTCGAAGCGCGCTCCCGTCGCGCCGAGCAACGAGGTCGGCGAGAAGTTCGAGCTGCCGCGTGTGTCGGACGACAACCAGATCGAGATGATCGCCGGTCTCTGCGGCGTCCAGATGAAGCAGATGAGCCCGGCTGCCTGCACCTGCCTCGGCGAGGCCGCGATGGAGGATCTGTCGGCGCCGCAGCGCGACTATCTGATCGCCAGCGTCGTGGCACCGCCGGTGGCCGAGCGCATGCTGGGCGACGGCCGCGTCGGCGAGCCGGACCAGAAGGAGATCTTCGCATTCCTGCAGGCGACGTCGGAGAGCTGCGCCGCCGAGACCGGTGCGGCGGGCCAGGATAACAATGCTCCCGCGACGGCTCCGGCCGAGGCGACGCCCGGCACCGGGGACGACGCGGCCAAGCCAGCGAAGTAACTTACGTCGTCAGACGGATCGGAGAAGGGCGGTGCCATGTCGGCGCCGCCCTTTGTCGTTCAGGCAGGCGCGGCGCGTCAGCGCGCCAGCCAGCCGCCATCCACCGGCAGCACGGCGCCGTGCACGTAGCGTGCGGCGTCGGAGGCAAGGAACACCGCCGCGCCGCCGATGTCGGAGGCTTCGCCCCAGCGGCCGGCCGGTATCCGTCCGAGGATCGCGGCGGAGCGGTCCGGGTCCTCGCGCAGCGCCTCGGTGTTGTTGCTGACGATGTAGCCGGGTGCGATGGCGTTGACGTTGACGTTGCGCGCGGCCCATTCGCAGGCGAGCAGCCGGGTCAGGCCGCAGATGCCGTGCTTGGAAGCGGTATAGCTTGCCACCCGGATGCCGCCCTGGAAGGACAGGACGGAGGCGATGTTGACGATCGCCGCGTGGCGGTCGTCGGCCATGGCCGCCTTGCCGAAGGCCTGGGAGAGGAAGAAGGCGGTCTTCAGATTGAGATCGAGGACGTCGTCCCAGTCGGCTTCGCTGAAATCGACCGCGTCGGCCCGCCGGATGATGCCGGCATTGTTGACGAGGATGTCGAAGGGGCCGTCCTGACGCGCCGCGGCCTCGTAGAGCGCCACGGCGGCCGTCTTGTCGGACAGGTCGGCGAGGTGTTCGCTGCCGCTGCCGCCGGCGGCCGTGATCATTTCCAGCGTCTCGGTCATGGCCGAGCGCCCGGCGCAGGCGACCGTCGCGCCGGCTCCCGCCAGCGCCACGGCGATGCCCTGGCCGATGCCGGTATTGGCGCCGGTGACAAAGGCGCGCTTGCCGGTCAGGTCGAAGCCCGAACTCATCGCAGGTCTCCCATCTCCACCATGTCCACGTCCTTGTAGTCGACATTGTCGCCGGCCATCGCCCAGATGAAGGTGTAGGACGCCGTGCCCGCGCCGCTGTGGATTGACCAGGGCGGCGACAGGACGGCCTGTTCGTTCTTCACCACCAGGTGCCGGGTCTCGGACGGCTCGCCCATCATGTGGAAGACGCGGGCATCCTCGGGCAGGTCGAAATAGAGATAGGCCTCGGAGCGGCGGTCGTGGACATGGGCCGGCATGGTGTTCCAGACCGAGCCGCCGTGCAGCGTCGTCATGCCGGCGACGAGCTGGCAGCTCTCCATGACGTCGGGATGGACGAACTGGAAGATCGAGCGGTCGTTGGAGGTGGCGGCGGCGCCAAGATCGACGCGCTTGGCGGCATCGATCGTCACCAGCTTGGTGTCGAAATGGCGATGGGCCGGGGCGCTGAGAATGTAGAAGCGCGCCGCCGCACCGGAGAAGGTCAGCGGGCCGTCGCCAAGGCCGACATAGAGCATGTCGCGATGGTTGAGTTCATGGCTGCCGCTGCTGGTGCGCACCGTGCCGGTCTCGCCGATATTGACGATCACCGCCTCGCGGCGGTCGAGAAAGCCCGGCGTGCCGGTCTCCCTGGCATTGTCGAGCACGAGGTCGCCGGCGGACGGCACGGCGCCGCCGACGATCATGCGGTCGTAATGGCTGTAGACCAGGTTGATCTCGCCCGGCACGAAGGGCTGCTCGATCAGGAATTCGGCGCGCAGCTGCGCGGTGTCGAAGGTGCGGGCGTGACGCGGGTCGATCGCCTGTCGTGTCTCGATCGTCATGGGATGTCTCCGTTCTGGACATGGCTCCGCCGTCGCACCGGACGCGAGCCCGGTACGGGACAGAAATGGGTGGTGTCTTAGCCGGCTTAGAGGAAGTCTTCGCGAGCCGGGGTGAAGATGTCGATCAGCGTGCCGCCGGTCGCCGATTCACAGGAATGCACGGCGTTGGACGGGACCACGAGGCTGTCGCCCGCGGTCACGCGCCGGGTCCTGCCGGCGATGGTGAAGTCGAAGACGCCCTGCCGGACATAGGTCGCCTGGAGATGCGGATGGGAATGGGCCGGGCCGCAGCCGCCCGGCTGGAACTCCACCTCGACGACCATCATCTCCGGCGAATGGGTCAGGATCCGGCGCCGCGTACTGGCGTCGACCTGGGTCCAGTCGCCCGGTGTCTCAACGATCGTGCTCATGGTCTGTCTCCTTGCGGTGCCTCAAGCGCAGGCGCCTAGCGGGGCGAATGGGCGGTACGTGCCACGGTGGCCGCGGCGCCGTCGGTGAGCAATGCGGCGAGGGCCGCGGTCACGGCGCGCCGGAATTCGGGATGGTCACGCAGATCGGCGCCGAAGACGTCGCCGATGCCGAGATAGGCCGCCGCCAGCCGCTCCGGATCGCGGCCGGCCTCCTCGCCGATGGTCCGCAGCCGGTCGGCCAGCGGGTCCCTGACGTCGATCGGCGCGCCGGCCTCGTCGGTGCCGGTGACGTAGCGCATCCAGGCCGCGACGCCGAGCGCCAGGCGCTCGAAGGGCGCCCCGGCGGCAATGCGGTCGCGGACCGTGCCGAGCAGGCGCTGGGGCAGCTTCTGCGAGCCGTCCATGGCGATCTGCCAGGTGCGGTGCTGCAGGGCCGGATTGTGAAAGCGCGCCAGCAGCGCCTCGCGGTAGCCGCCGAGATCGGTGCCGGGCATTTGCAGCGTCGGCATCACCTCCTCGGTCATCAGGCCGCGCACCAGCGCCTCATAGGCCGGGTCCGCCATCGCCTGCGCCACCGTCTGGTAGCCGCCGAGATAGCCGAGATAGGCCAGCGTCGAATGGGAGCCGTTGAGCATGCGCAGCTTCATGCGCTCGTGGCCCTCGACGTCGGACACCATCTCGGCGCCGACGGCGGCGAAGTCGGGCCGGCCGGTCGGGAAGCGGTCCTCGATGACCCACTGGCCGAAGGGTTCGCTGACCACCGGCCAGGCATCCTCGACGCCCAGCGCCGCGGTGATCTCGGCGATGTCGCCGTCGCTGGTGGCCGGCACAATGCGGTCGACCATGGTGCCGGCGAAGGCGACGTCGTTCTCGACGAAACGCGCGAGGTCACCGCCGATCAGGGCGGCATATTGCGAAACAATGCGGTGGGTGGTCTCGCCGTTGGACGGGAGATTGTCGCAGGGCATCACCGTGAAGGGCACGATGTTCGCCTCGCGCCGGCGTCGCAGCGCTTCGGCAATCAGACCCGGCGCCGTCATCGGCGCGCGCGGGTTTTCCAGATCCGCAACGATGTCGGGGTGGGTGGCATTGAGGTCGCCGGTCGCCGGATCGTGGCAATAGCCCTTCTCGGTGATGGTCAGCGACACGATGCGCACCGCCGGATCGCACATCTGCGCCAAAAGGGCTTCCGGGTCCTCCGGCGCGACATGGATGGCATTCAGCGACCCGATGACCCGCAACTGCGCGCCCTCGCCCGAGCGGAAGGCGACGGTGAAGAGATTGTCCTGGGGCGCCAGCGCATCGCGCATGTCGGCCCGGCGCAGCGACGCGCCGGCGATGGCCCATTGCGGATCGGTGGCGAGGATGTCGTCGAGATAGACCGCCTGATGGGCACGGTGGAACGCGCCGACGCCGAGATGGACGATGCCGGTGGTGGTCCGGCGCGGATCGTAGGCCGGCCGGCGGACGGCCTGGGGCAGGGACGGGAGGGTCGAAAGCGACAGTCTTTGCATCATGCTCACTTGAACAGCGACGGCAGCCAGAGCGACACCGCCGGGACGTAGGTGACGAGGCCGAGCACGAGGAGCGCGGCGCCGTAGAAGGGCCAGATGGTGCGCATCGCCTGCCAGACCGAGATCCGGCCGATGGCGCAGCCGACGAAGAGGACGGCGCCGACCGGCGGGGTGCACAGGCCGATGCCGAGATTGAGCACCATGATCACACCGAACTGCACCGGGTCGACCCCATAGGCGGTCACGACCGGCAGGAAGATCGGCGTCGTGATGATGATCAGCGGCGACATGTCCATGAAGGTGCCGAGGCCGAGCAGCATGATGTTGACCATCAACAGGATGACGATCGGGTTGTCGGAGACACTCTTCATGAAGGCGACGAGTTCGGCCGGCACGCGCAGATAGGCCAAAAGCCAGCCGAAGGCGGCGGCGGCGCCGATGATCAGCAGCACCATGGCGGTGGTGCGCACGGCGCCCAGCGTCGCCTCGACGAAGGAGGCGAAGCTCAGCGTGCGGTAGCACACGATGGTGGCGAGCACCGCGTAGACCACGGCGACGCAGGAGCTCTCGGTGGCGGTGAAGATGCCCGAGCGCACGCCGCCGAAGATGATGGCGATGAGCAGGAGGCCCGGAATGGCGGTGAGAAACAGGACGCCGACGGTGCGAAAGCCCTGGAAGGTCTCTGTCGGATAGCCCTGCCTGATCGCAACGCGCCAGGCGACGAACATCAGGACGCCGGCCAGGAGGACGCCCGGAACGATGCCGGCGGTGAACAGGTCGGCGATGGAGATCGAGCCGCCGGCCGAGATCGAATAGATGATCATGTTGTGCGACGGCGGCATCAAAAGCGCGATGATCGACGAGACCACGGTGATGTTGACCGCGTAGTCGGCGCTGTAGCCACGCTTTTCCATCTGCGGAACCATCAGGCCGCCGATCGCCGAGGCGTCGGCGACGGCCGAGCCGGAGACGCCGCCGAACAGGGTCGAGGCGGCGACATTGACCTGGCCGAGGCCGCCGCGGGCATGGCCGACCAGCGAGCCGGCGAAGGCCACCAGCCGCGAGGCGATGCCGCCGCGCACCATCAGGTCGCCGGCATAGATGAAGAAGGGAATGGCGAGCAGCGCGTAGACGCTGAGGCCGGAATTGAGCCGCTGGAAGACGATCAGCGGCGGGATGCCCATGTAGATCACCGTCGCGAGCGACGCGATGCCGAGGCAGAAGGCGATCGGCGTGCCGATCAGGAGGAGGAAGACAAAGCTTCCGAAGAGGATGAAGAGATCCATGGTCGGGCTCAGTCCGAAATCGCGAAGGCGTTGGCATTCTCGAGCCCGCTGAAGCGGCGCAGGATGCGGTTGGCCGTGAAGAGGATGGACAGGACGGCCCCGACGATCAGCGGCATGAAGGTGGTGCCGCCGGGAAGGCCGAGGGTCGGGATCGTGGTGTTCCAGGTGCCGGCCATCAGCTCGGTGCCGTAGACCATCATCGCCAGCGAGAAGCCGAGGACGGCGAGGTCCGAGATGGTGCGCAGGGCCTTCTTGCCGTTGTCCGGCACGACATAGACGAGGACGTCGAAGCCGAGATGGTAGCCCTCGTGGATGCCGACGCTGGCGCCGAGGAAGATGAACCAGCCCATGAGCTGCACGGAGGTGGATTCGGTCCAACTCGGGCTGTCGTTCAGCACGTAGCGGGCGAAGACCTGCCAGAAGATGATCAGGGTCATGGTGACGAGACCGATGCCCGCGCCCCAGAGCGCGGTCCGCGCCAGCCGGCGCACGAACGGTTCGATCGTCAGGAGAAAGTGACGCATGGAGCGGGGTCAACCTGCGACGGGAACGGCCGGGGCGAGCCGGCGGGACGCTCGCCCGCTGCCGTTTCGGCGGGACGCAGCGAAGACAGGATCGGGACCGGCGGCGGCATTGCGCCGCCGGTCCCCAGGAGGCTGCTACTCGGTCGCCTGGATGCGGGCGACGAGGTCCTTCAGCTTGTCGTTGGTCACGTATTTCTCGTAGACCGGCTTCATCGCGTCGATGAAGGGCTGCTTGTCGATGTCTTTGACGACCTCGACGCCGGCCTCGCGGACCATCTTCTCCGATTCCGCCTCGCGGGCCTGCCACAGCTCGCGCATCTTGGTGACGCTCTCCTTGGCGGCGGCGCGGACGATCTCCTGGTCCTCCGGCGAGAGCTTCTCCCAGCTCTTCTTGGACATGACGAGGACTTCCGGCACGATCAGGTGCTCGTCGAGCGTGTAGTGCTTGGCGACCTCGAAATGCTTGGAGGATTCGAAGCTCGGCCAGTTGTTCTCGGCGCCCTCGATGACGCCGGTCTGGATCGAGGAATAGACCTCGCCATAGGGCATCGGGGTGGCGTTGCCGCCGAGCGCATTGACCATGTCGACGAAGATGTCGGACTGCATGACCCGGAACTTCAGGCCCTTCAGGTCCTCCATCGACTTGATGGGCTTCTCGCTGTTGTAGAAGGAGCGGGCGCCGCCGTCGTAATAGGCGAGGCCGATCAGGTCATGGGGCTCGAAGGCCGCCAGGATCTCTTCGCCGATCGGGCCGTCCATCACCTTGTGCATGTGGTCGATGGACCGGAAGATGTAGGGCAGCGAGACGACCTGGGTCTCTTCGACGATGTTGTTGAAGGGTCCCATGGAGACGCGGTTCAGGTCGATGACGCCGAACTGGGTCTGCTCGATCGTGTCCTTCTCCTCGCCGAGCTGGGCCGAGTGATAGACCTCGATGCCGATGCGGCCGTCGGTGCGCTCCTTGATGAGCTCGCCCATGTACTTGACCGCCTCGACGGTCGGATAGCCGTCGGGATGGGTGTCCGACGAACGCAGCAGGGTCTCCTGCGCCGTGGCGACCGTGGCGGCCCCCGCCAGCATCGTCGCCAGCGCGATCGTCGCGGTGACTTTCCTGAATATGCTCATGCCTGCTTCCTCCCAGAAATGGCGGCGTCAGCCGCCGGTCAAAGCCTGTAGGCCTCCTTGGCCAGGCGATAGGCAAGATCGTGGGCAACCTCGAACGCTTCGTCCTCCACGAGGCGTCCGGTGACCACGAGATCGGCCAGATAGGCGCAGTCCACCCGCCGCGCGACGTTGTGCCGGGCTGGGATCGAGCAGAAGGCGCGGGTGTCGTCGTTGAAGCCGACGGTGTTGTAGAAGCCGGCGGTCTCTGTGACCTGTTCGCGGAACCGCTTCATCCCCTCCGGCGCATCGAAGAACCACCAGGGCGGGCCGAGCTTCAGGCACGGATAGACACCGGCCAGCGGCGCCAGCTCGCGCGAATAGACGGTCTCGTCGAGGGTGAAGAGGATGATCGTCAGGCCGGGCTCCAGCCCGACCGCATCGAGCAGCGGCTTGAGCGCGGTGACGTAATTGGTCGGCTGCGGGATGTCGAAACCCTTGTCGCGGCCGAAGCCGGCGGCGATCCGGTCCGAATGGCTGCGGAAGGAGCCGGCATGGATCTGCATGACCATGCCGTCCTCGACCGACAGCCTCGCCATCTCGGTCAGCATCTGGGCGCGGAAGGTCTCGCGGTCGTCGGCCGAGGCCGATCCGTCGGTGACGCGGGCAAACAGCGCCTCGGCCTCGGCGCGGGGCAGGTCGGCGGTGCGCGCCGTCGGATGGCCGTGATCGGTCGCGGTCGCTCCGAATTCGCGGAAATAGGCGCGGCGGGCGCGGTGGGCGTCGAGATAGCCGGCATAGCGGGCGACGTCGAAGCCGGTGATCTCGCCGAGACGGGCGAGATTGGCGGCAAATCCCGGAAAGTCGGGGTCGATGACCGCATCGGGCCGGTAGGTGGTGATCACCCGTCCGCCCCAGCCGCTGTCGCGGATCGTGCGGTGATGGGCCAGATCGTCCAGCGCGCTCTCGGTGGTGGCGATCGCCTCGATGTTGAAGCGCTCGAACAGCGCCCGCGGCCGGTAGGCATCCTGGGCGAGGCGCTCGGAGATGCGGTCGTAGTAGAAGTCGGCGGTTTCGGCCGACAGGCGCCGCTCGATATCGAACAGGGTCTGGAAGGAATGGTCGAGCCACAGCCGCGTCGGGGTGCCGCGGAACAGGTGATAATGGCTGGCGAAGCGGTGCCAGATGGCGCGGCCGTCGGTCTCGACCGCGGCGCCGTTGGCGTCGGGCACGCCGAGCTCCTCCAGGCTGATCCCCTGCGAGACCAGCATGCGGAAGATGTAGTGATCGGGCGTGACGAAGAGCTGGGCGGGGTCAGGGAAAGGCTGGTTCTCGGCGTACCAGCGCGGATCGGTATGGCCATGCGGGCTGATGATCGGCAGGTCGGCGACCGTCTGGTAGAGCGCGCGGGCGATGTCGCGCACCCTCGGCGTCGCCGGGAACAGCCGATCCTCGTCCAGTAGCGCCATCCGTTCCTCACCCACGAATTTCATTGCTTGCGTATAAACTGGTATCCTAGTATCCGAACGTCGTCAACAAAGGTCCGTCATGTCTCTCGAAGCCCTTTCCCCGGACGCCACGACCCAGCCCCGGGGCACGATGGCCGACAGCGTCTACACGCAATTGCGCACGGCTATCCTGGAGCTTCGCCTTCTCCCCGGCGTCGGCATTTCGGAGGCCGAGGTCGCCCGGCATCTCGGGGTGTCGCGCCAGCCGGTGCGCGAGGCCTTCGGCCGGCTCGCCCGCACAGGCTATCTGCGCGTACAGCCGCAGCGCCGGACCGAAGTGGTGAAGATCTCGGTTCAGGAGGTCCGCAATGCCCGCTTCATCCGCGAGGCGCTGGAGGTTGCGGTGGTGCGCGAGGCCTGCCAGCGCGACGTCGGTGAACTGGTCGGTCGGCTGGAAGCCAATCTGGAACTGCAGCGGGCCGCGCAGCTGAAGGACGATCGCCACACCTTCCACCTGGAAGACGACGAGTTTCACCGCCTGATCGCGCAGGGCGCCGGATGCGGCTTTGCCTGGCAGCTCATCGACGAGCAGAAGGCGCAGATGGACCGGTTGCGCTTCCTGTCACTGGCCTTCGGCCAGCCGGCGGTCTACGAGGACCACGTGGCGATCTTCGAGGCCATCAAGGCCCGGGATGGCGAGGCGGCCGACCTTGCGATGCGCACGCATCTCGGCCGGATCAACGACCATCTGGTCCGCCTGAGGGTCGAGTTCGACCAGTATTTCGACGACAGCGACGCGGGCTGAGCCGGCGCGCCGTCAGCCAGGACAGGGGCGCTGCAGGGCGCCCGACACGCGACCGGGGTGGGGACGCAACATGCAGGAAACGTGGCGCTGGTTCGGGCCGCAGGATCGCATCCAGCTATCGGAAATCCGCCAGACCGGCGCCCGGGGCATCGTCAATGCCCTGCACGAGATCCCCTATGGCGAGGTCTGGACGGTGGAGGCGATCACCGCGCGAAAGGCGCTGATCGCCGAAGATCCGGCGCTCGGCCTGGAATGGCGGGTCGTGGAAAGCCTGCCGGTGCATGAGCGCATCAAGCTGGGCGACGGCGATCTGGAGCCGCTGTTCGAGACCTATCGCCAGTCGCTGCGCAATCTCGCCGCCTGCGGCATCCACACCGTCTGCTACAATTTCATGCCGCTCCTCGACTGGACGCGGACCGAACTCGCCGCGCCGGTCGCGGGCGGCGGCACCAGCCTGCGCTTCAACATGCACGAATATGTCGCCTTCGACGTCTTCATGCTGGAGCGCGAGGGCGCGACCGACGACGTTGCGCCGCAGACGCTGGCGCGCGCGAAAGCCTGGTTCGAGGCTTCGACGCCGGCCGATCGCGAGCGGCTGCTGACCGCCATCAATGCCGGCCTGCCGGGCGCCTATGCCCGCTACGACGTCGCCGGCCTGCGCGAGATCCTCGGTCGCTATGCCGGCATCACCCGCGACGACGTGCGGGCCAATTACCGCCGCTTCCTCGAAGCGGTGGTGCCGGTGGCCGAAGAGGCCGGCATGCGGCTTTGCGTCCATCCCGACGATCCGCCGCG
This sequence comes from Aurantimonas sp. DM33-3, assembly GCF_014334315.1. Taxonomy (NCBI): domain Bacteria; kingdom Pseudomonadati; phylum Pseudomonadota; class Alphaproteobacteria; order Hyphomicrobiales; family Aurantimonadaceae; genus Aurantimonas; species Aurantimonas sp. DM33-3. The sequence goes on from NZ_JACSGS010000010.1 coordinate 118,053, forward strand.
ACCGCTCTTCGGCCTGCCGCGGGTGGTCTCCAACGCCGAGGACATCGCCTTCGTGCTCGATGCCGTGCCGTCGCCCGCCAACGGCCTGACGCTCTGCTCGGGCTCGCTCGGCGCCAATCCGGCCAACGACGTGCCGGCGATCGCTGCGCGCTTTGCCGACAAGATCCATTTCGCCCATCTCAGAAACGTCGCCAAGGACGCCGACGGCTCCTTCGAGGAGGCCGATCATCTGGCCGGCGACACCGACATGGTGGCGCTGGTGCGTGTTCTGATGGCCGAGGAGCGCCGTCGCCGGGCCGAGGGCCGGGCCGACGCAGAAATCCCGATGCGACCCGATCACGGCCACGAGCTTCTGTCCGACATCGGTCGCGGCACCCATCCGGGCTATCCGGTCATCGGCCGGATGCGCGGGCTGGCGGAACTGCGCGGCGTCATGGCCGCGGTGGCGACCCTCGACGGCGATGCGGCCGCCCATCGGGTGCCGGCATGAGCGCGGCGACCCGCAGGCGCATCGTCTCCATCGGCGAATGCATGGTGGAGCTGTCCTCGGCCGGCGAGGGGCTCTATCGCAAGGGCTTTGCCGGCGACACCTTCAACACCGCCTGGTATCTGCGGCGCGGGCTCGGCGAAGGCTGGGACGTCGCCTATCACACGGCGCTGGGCACCGACACGACATCGGACGAGATGCTGGCCTTCTTCACCGAGGCGGGGCTTGCGACCGATCTCGTCCGCCGCATCCCCGAGCGGATGCCGGGCCTCTACATGATCCATCTGGACGGCGCGGAACGCAGCTTCTCCTACTGGCGCGACAGCGCCGCGGCCAAGCTGCTGGCAGCTGACCCGGCGCAGCTGGACGCGGCCGCGTCGAGCGGCGACGCCTTCTATTTCTCCGGCATCACCCTGGCGATCCTGTCGCCGGATGATCGCCAGCGCCTGCTCGACATGCTGGGCGCGGCCCGCGCCGCCGGCAAGCTGGTCGCCTTCGATCCGAACATCCGGCCGCGGCTGTGGCCCGAGCCGGATGTGATGCGGGCGGCGATGGAGGCGGGCGCCGCCGTCGCCAGCCTCTGCCTGCCGAGCTTCCCCGACGAGGTCGCGGCCTTCGGTGACGCCTCGCCCGAGGCGACCGCCAGGCGGTATCTCGCCTGCGGCACCGGCGAAGTGGTGGTCAAGGACGGCTCCGATCCGGCGCTGGTCGCGACGGATGCCGGCTTCGAAACCGTCGCCGCACGCAAGGTCGCCGACGTCATCGACACGACGGGGGCGGGCGACAGCTTCAATGCCGGCTATCTCGCCGCGCGCCTCGACGGCGCCGAACCGCGGCAGGCGGCCGAACGTGGGCACGAGCTGGCCGGCGAAGTCGTTCGCCATTACGGCGCCCTGATCCGTTAACGCGGCCGAAACCCCGCCGGGATCACGGGGTTCCTGTCGCATCTGCCGCATCGTAAGGTTGCTTCACCCGCTCGGTCGTCCGGTGCGGGTGAAGGGAGCCTTGCGATGATCCGCCTTGTCCATCTGGTCGGAACGCCGGCCCTGCCGGTATTGGCCCTCAGCCTGTTTCTGGGAGCCCCGGCAGCACCCGCGATGGCGCAGGAAGCCGCGTCGCCTTCGCCCGCCAATCTCCTGCCAGCGCCCGTCATGCCGGTGCCGCCGCTTCTGGACCGGCAGCAGGTGGACCGGGCCGTCGATCGCCTCGACGCGGTCGTCGAGGGCGTGATGGACACGACCGGCGTGCCGGGTGTCGCGGTCGCGGTCGTCTACCGGGACGAGGTGCTCTTCGCCAAGGGCTTCGGCCTGCGCGAAGTCGGCCAGCCGGAGACGGTGGATACCGACACGGTCTTCCTGCTCGCCTCGCTGTCGAAGCCGATCGCCTCGACCCTCGTCGCCGGGCTCGTCGGTGACGGCCTGTTGGAATGGGACCAGAGGGTGCGCGGCTACGATCCGTCCTTCGCCCTGTCCGATCCCTATGTCAGCGATCATGCGACCTTCGCCGATCTGATGTCGCACCGTTCGGGGCTGGCGACGGGGGCCGGCGACCTTCTCGAAGATCTCGGCTTCGACCGGGAGACGATCCTGTCGCGGATCGACCAGCAGCCCCTGGACCCGTTCCGCTCGACCTATCACTACTCCAATCTCGGCTATACCGCCGGTGCGGTCGCCGCCGCCAAGGCCGCCGGCCAACCCTTCGAGGCGCTTGCCACCGAGCGGCTGTTCCAGCCGCTCGGCATGACCCGCACGAGCTATCGCAACGCGGACTATGCCGGGCATGACAACCGGGCGAAGATCCATGTGCGGGCCGGCGCGCCGGACGAGCGGCGCTGGGAGGCGCGCTACGAACGCGTGGCGGACGCAGAGGCACCGGCCGGCGGTGCCAGCGCCTCGATCTCGGATATGGCCCGCTTCCTGCGCCTGCAACTCGGCAAGGGTCGTTTCGAGGGCACGACCCTGATCGACGAAAGCGCCTTGGCGGCGACCCATCAGCCGCATATGCCCAATCGCCTGCCGGCCGATCCGGCAATCCGCGCCGGCTTCTACGGGCTGGGCTGGAACGTCGGCACCGACGATCTTGGCCGGGTGACGCTCGGCCATTCCGGCGCCTTCAACCTCGGCACCGCGACGGCGATCTCGCTGCTTCCCGGCGAGGAACTCGGCATCGTCGTCCTGACCAATGGCGAGCCGATCGGCGTGCCGGAAGCGATCTGCGCGAGCTTCATGGATATCGTCCAGAACGGCGAGCAGACCGTCGACTGGCTGGGCTTCATCGGCGGCATCTTCGCGGCGCAGCGGGCCGCCGAGCTCGAGGCGGCGGAGGTGCCGCCGGCGCCCGCCGATGCCGCCCCACCGCGCGACCTCGAGACCTATGCCGGCCGCTACCAGAACAGCTATTACGGCCCGCTCCGCGTCGAGGCGGAGGAGGGCGCTCTTTCGATGATCCTCGGCCCGGCTCAAGCGCCGACGCGTTTCGCCCTCACCGCTCATGACGGCGACGTCTTCACCTTCGAGACGATCGGCGAGAACGCCACCGGGCCGTCGCTCGCGCGGTTCCGCCCGGGAGACGATGGCCGGATCGCGGACGTCACGCTGGACTATTACGACCGGGCGGGTCTGGGGATTTTCGTCCGGGACTGAGCCGGTGAATGCGCGGCGCACATGATCTGCGCCGCTCACCGAGGATCGCGCACGGGCGGCGGCGCCGTAGCGGCCGCCCACAAACGCTCCTGCCTACATGGTCGCGCCGATCTGCCAGGGCACGAATTCGTAGTCGCCGAGACCCTGCGCCTCGGACTTCGACATCTCGCCCGACGCGACGCGCAGCAGCAATTCGTAGATCTCGCGGCCGGCGGCCTCGATCGACAGCCCCTCCGAGACGATCCGGCCGCAATCGACGTCCATGTCCTCGGACAATTTGCGATACATCTCGGTGTTGGTGGCGATCTTGATCGACGGCGAGGGCTTGAAGCCGGCGGCCGAACCGCGGCCGGTGGTGAAGGCAACGAGGTTGCAGCCCGAGGCGATCTGGCCGGTCACCGAGGCCGGGTCGTAGCCGGGCGAATCCATGAAGACGAAGCCGCGCGTATTGACCGGTTCCCCGTAACGGAAGACGCCGTTGAGCGGCGTCGTGCCACCCTTGGCCGCGGCGCCCAGCGACTTTTCCAGGATGGTGGTCAGGCCGCCCTTCTTGTTGCCGGGCGACGGGTTGTTGTCCATCGAGCCCTTGTTGCGCGCGGTATAATCCTCCCACCACTCGATCAGCTTGACCAGCTTGCGACCGGTCTTCTCGTCCTTGGCGCGGCGGGTCAGGAGATGCTCGGCGCCGTAGATTTCCGGCGTTTCGGCGAGGACGCCGGTGCCCCCCTGGGCGACCAGCAGGTCGCAGGCATAGCCGAGCGCCGGATTGGCGGTGATGCCCGACCAGGCATCGGAGCCGCCGCACTGGAGCGCCACCATCAGTTCGGAGGCCGGGCAGGGCTCGCGGCGCGCCTCGTTGGCGATCGGCAGCATGGCGCGGACCCGCTCGACGCCGATCTCGACCGTGCGGCGCAGGCCCGCCACGTCCTGGATGTTCATGGCGTGGAACATCGGGCCCTTCTCGATCCCGAAGGCTTCCAGCAGCCAGTCGATCTGGTTCACCTCGCAGCCGAGGCCGACCATCAGCACGCCGGCGACGTTGGGATGGCGGGCATAGCCCCACATGATCCGCTGCAGCGCCTCGAAGCCCTCGCCGTCGCCGCCCATGCCGCAGCCGGTGCCGTGGACGAAGGCGGTGACGCCGTCGACATTGGGATAGGCCGCCAGCTCCTCCGGCCCGAAGGCCTCGGCGATCTTGCGGGCCGCCGTCGCCGAGCAGTTGACGGAGGTGATCACCGCGATGGTGTTGCGGGTGCCGACCCGGCCGTCCTTGCGGCGATAGCCCATGAAGGTGTCGCGCTGGTCCTCGGGCACCATGGCGACCGGGCGCAGGTCGGTCGAGAAATCGTAATTGTGGGCCGTGCCGCGGAACTCGACATTCTGGGTGTGGACGTGGCTGCCGGGCGCGATGTCCTCGGCGGCGTAGCCGATGATGTGCGCATATTTGATCACCGGCGTTCCGGCGGGAATGGCCCGGGTGGCGATCTTGTGGCCGCGCGGGACCAGTCCGAGCGTCGTCGTCTCCTCGACCGCGGCGCCGGTTTCCAGCGCCTTCAGCGCCGTGACCACGTTGTCCGAAGGGTCGAGGCGCACCGTATTCGTCGACATGTCTGAACTATCCTCTGTCTCGACCGATCGCACCGGCCGGATACCTCGTCGCGCCGCTGACCGCCTCATTCTGCATCGCCGCCCTTGCGGCAGCGATCGTCAAGAACGACGATGGGGCCATTGCGCTGTGGGATGCAATCAATATGATCGCCTGAAAACAGTGTATACATTGGGGAGGAACAAGATGAAATACACACAGCATGTACTGGCTCTTTCGGCCGCGACTGCCATTGCGCTCACCGCGCAGCCGGCCTTCGCCCAGACGGCGCTGAAATTCGCCCATGTCTACGAGTCCAGCGAGCCGTACCATACCTGCGCGGTGGAGGCGTCGGACAAGCTGAAGGCGGCGACGGAGGATCGCTATTCCTTCGAGGTGTTCCCGGCGTCCTCGCTCGGCAAGGAAGTCGACATCAACGAAGGCCTCGGCCTCGGCACCGTCGACGTGATCTATACCGGCCAGCTCTTCGCCGGCCGTGCCTACGGCCCGATCGCCATCGGCGGCGCGCCCTTCATGTTCCGCGGTTACGACCACTGGGACGCGTTCCGCAACTCCGATCTCTTCAAGGAACTGGCGGCCGGCTACAACGAGGCGACCGGCAACCACGTCGTCGCCACCACCTATTACGGCCAGCGGCACGTGACGGCGAACAAGCCGATCAACACGCCGGCCGACATGGAGGGCATGAAGATCCGGGTGCCGAATGCCCCGCTCTACATGATGTTCCCGAAGGCGGTGAACGCCAATCCGACGCCGATCGCCTTCGCCGAGGTCTATCTGGCCCTGCAGCAGGGCACGGTGGACGGCCAGGAGAACCCGCTGCCGACCATCCAGGCCAAGAAGTTCTACGAGGTGCAGACGGACATCTCGCTGACCGCCCATATCAACGATGCGCTCCTGACCATCGTCGGCGGCCCGACCTGGGACCAGATGGACGAGGCCGACCGGACGGCGCTCTCCGATGTGCTCAAGGAAACCGCCGACTGCGCCACCACGCAGGTGCGCGAGAACGAGGCCAAGCTCGCCGAGTGGTTCCGCGAGCAGGGCGTCAACGTCCACGAGGTCGACATCACGCCGTTCCGCGAGGCGACGATGAAGCTGCATAACGGCCCCGACGCCACCTGGGACCAGGAGACCTACGACCGCCTCCAGGCGATCGAATAGTCTCCTTCTCCTCGGAAGTCTTGCCGGGCGCGCTCAGCGCGCCCGGCCTGTCTCCTCGTTCCGGATGCGGTCATGGCGTCACCTGAAATCGATCCCGGCCCGGAAGCAGGCGTGCAGCCGCTGGAGCCGAATCCCTTCGCCGACCAGCCCGTCGATCTGTCCGATCTGCGCTGGAGCGACGGCGTCGTCTTCGGCGTCTTCTGGCTCCTGGCCTTCGTGGTCTTCCTGCAGTTCTTCACGCGCTACGTGCTCAACAATTCCCTCGGCTGGACCGAGGAGATCGCGCGCTTCCTGCTGATCGCGGTCACCTTCATCGGCGCGATCATGGCGGCCCGCAAGGAAAGCCACATCGCGGTCGAGCTCTTCTACCGCTACCTGCCGCGGCGGGGCCGCTTCGTGGCGCAGATCACCGTCGATGTCATCACGCTGGTCTTCTACGGCGCCATGGGCTGGTTCTGCGTCCAGCTTGCCGGCCGCACGCATCAGAAGATGGTCTCGATCGACGTGCCGAAATCCTCCGTCTACTGGGGTGTTTCGGTCTGCTTCGCGCTGATGACCGTCTATGCGCTCATCGCCCTGATCCGCCATTGGCGCAGCGGCACCAGCCGGCTGATCGACCCGGAACGCTTCGCGCTGACGGGCACCGGCCTTTGATGCCCAGGCGCGGCGCTGCCTCCCATTCCTTCGCATGCGACGCCGGGCCGGTGCGCCCGGCCGGTCGCGGCCTTACCTGTTGTTCGGGGTTTCCATGCTGCTGACGATGCTGTTCGTGCTGCTTCTGGGGATGATCATCCTCGGCGTGCCGGTCGCCATCGCGCTGGCGGGCTCCTCGGCGATCTTCATCCTGGTCGAGGGCCGGGTGCCCGACGTCGTGGTCATCCATCGCATGATCAACGGCGTCGATTCCTTCCCGCTGCTGGCCATCCCCTTCTTCATTCTCGCCGGCAACCTGATGAATGCCGCCGGCATCACCGAGCGGATCTTCGACTTCGCCAAGGCGATCTTCGGCTGGATGCGCGGCGGTCTCGGCCATGTGAATGTCGGCGCCTCGGTGATCTTCGCCGGCATGTCGGGCGCGGCGGTGGCCGATGCCGGCGGCCTCGGCGCCATCGAGATCAAGGCGATGCGCGACGCCAATTACGAGCCGGGCTTCGCGGTCGGCATCACGGCCGCGTCCTCGACCATCGGGCCGATCATTCCGCCATCCCTGCCGATGGTGATCTACGGCGTCGTTGCCGGCGCCTCGATCGGCCAGCTCTTCGCCGCGGGCTTCATTCCGGGCCTGCTGATGGCGGTCTCGCTGATGGCGATGATCGCGATCTATGCCCGCCGCCGCAATTACCCGGTCGACCAGCCGTTCAAGCTGTCGATCCTCGGCTTCACCTTCAAGCGCGCCTTCCTGTCGCTGATGACGCCGGTGATCATCGTCGGCGGCATCCTGACCGGCGCCTTCACGCCGACGGAAGCGGCGATCGCGGCCTGTGCCTGGGCGCTGATCCTCGGCCTCGTGGTCTATCGCACGCTGACGCTGAAGCGGTTCCTGCGGGTCTCCTTCGACACGATCGAGACCACCGCCGTCGTCCTGTTCATCGTCGCCGCGGCGTCGATCTTCGCCTGGATCCTGACCTCCAACCGGGCGCCGGAGCAGTTCGCGGCGCTGATCCTGACGATCTCGGACAATCCGTGGGTCGTCCTGCTTTTGATCAATTTGATCCTGCTGATCGTCGGCTGCTTCATGGAGACCGTGGCGGCGATCACCATCCTGACGCCGGTGCTGCTGCCGATCGCCATGCAGATGGGCGTCGATCCGGTGCATTTCGGGGTGATCATGGTGCTCAACCTGATGATCGGCCTGTTGACCCCGCCGATCGGCATGGTGCTCTACGTCCTGTCGCGGGTGTCGGGCATTCCGTTCGAGCGCTGCATGTCGGCGACGGCGCCCTTCCTGGTGCCGCTCTTCGTGGTGCTGTTCCTGATCACCTTCATCCCGGCCCTGACCATGTGGCTGCCGACGCTGATCTATCGCTGAGGCAGGCGTCATCCGGCAACGGCCGCGAGACAACGTCGCAGACACCGGAAAACGGCCGGACTTCAAACGATTTGAAGCCTTTCCGCGCCGTTTCGTCTCTGGTGTTTTGCAGCGCACGCTTTATGTTGCGAACGATTCCAGAAAGGCACCGGATACATCCTCATGGTCGAACTTGCCCTCCCGAAGAACTCCACCATCAATCCCGGCAAGGTGTGGGACAAGCCGGCGGGCGCGACGAATGTGCGCGAGTTCAAGATCTATCGCTGGTCGCCGGACGACGAGGAAAACCCGCGGACCGACACCTATTACGTCGACACCGACGATTGCGGCCCGATGGTTCTCGATGCGCTGTTGTGGATCAAGAACAAGGTCGACTCGACCCTGTCGCTGCGCCGCTCCTGCCGCGAGGGCATCTGCGGCTCCTGCGCCATGAACATCGACGGCTCCAACACGCTGGCCTGCACCAAGGGCATGGACGAGATCCGCGGCGCGGTGAAGGTCTATCCGCTGCCGCACATGCCGGTGATCAAGGATCTGATCCCCGATCTGACGGTGCCCTACACCCAGCTGCGTTCGATCGAGCCATGGCTGAAGACCGATACGCCCGAGCCCGAGCGCGAATGGCGCCAGAGCCACGAGGACCGCGAGAAGCTCGATGGCCTCTACGAGTGCATCCTGTGCTTCTGCTGCCAGACCTCGTGCCCGTCCTACTGGTGGAATGGCGATCGCTATCTCGGCCCGGCCGTGTTGCTGCAGGCCTATCGCTGGCTGATCGATTCCCGTGACGAGGCGACAGGCGAGCGGCTCGACGACCTGGAAGATCCGTTTAAGCTCTATCGCTGCCACACCATCATGAACTGCACCCAGTCCTGCCCGAAGGGACTGAACCCGGCCAAGGCGATCGCCGAGATCCGCAAGATGATGATCGAACGCCGGGTCTGACCAGGCGGCAGGCGCGGCGATTCGGCAACACCGGCCGGCGGAATCGCCTGCCGGTGTGATTCCCGCACACGCCGCCCCGTTTGCCGACACATTTCGTGACCACGACAGCGCCATGAGCACGTTGTCGATCCGCGGCCGTCTGCCGGCCCTTGCCACCCTTCTGTCCGCTGCCCTCCTCTCCGGCTGTGTCGGCGCACCGGAGATCGAGGAGGTGGTGTCACCCCTCAGCTACGGTCCGAGCCAGGAATGCCTCGCCCGGGCGATGTTCTTCGAATCGAACCGCTCCAGCCGCGAGGGCATGCTCGCCGTCGGCACCGTGGTGATGAACCGCGTCGGCTCGCCGAGCTATCCCGATTCCGTCTGCGACGTGGTCGCCCAGCCCAAGCAGTTCGCGCCCGGCGTGATGACCCGCGACATGGGGGCCGGCAAGGAACTGGCGATGCAGACCGCCCATGAGGTGCTGTCGGGCAAGCGCCACGCTGCCGTCGGCGATGCCAAGTTCTTTCATACGGCGGGCCTGAGCTTCGGCTACGGCAACATGCACTACAAGGTGATTGCCGGCGGCAACGCCTTCTACCAGAAGATCTCGCGCGACCAGCGCAGCGCCGGCTTCCGCATGGCGTCCCAGGCGGAGGTCCGCAAGAAGGGTGCCGCCGCGGCCATCGACGAGGTTCGCACGGCTGCCGTCGCGCCGAGCCCGGAGCAGGACACATCGGCCCCCGCCGGGCTGGCGACGGCCACCGCCATGGCACCGCGCAAGGCCACCCGTGACGAGGCCAATCCCTTCCTCACGCTCTGGCAGGGCCTGACCGAACAACCGGCCCGCGCCGACAGCGGCAAGGGCGGCCGCGTTCGTGCGGCGGAAGCCGCCGCGCCGACGCCGGACGCCGCCGATACGGCCACGCTCGACGCCCGCATGCAGGCCTTGCCCGGCGTCCAGACCGCCACCACCGACTGAGTTCGGCCGGCGCGGGGCTCTGCCGCCGCTGCAATCCCGTCGATTCCGCCGGCATCCGATCGTCCGGTCCGCGTGATGGCGGCATTGCGGTCGGCATGGCGACCATGGCTTCCTATATGGCGGGGCGAGACCGAAGCCGGGACGGGCATCGGTCAAAGCCAAGCCGGCAGGAGCCGATGACCGAGACCGTTTCCGCCGCCGATCCGCTCCCGGACCGGATCGGCCCGATCCTCTATGCACGCGGCGGCGATGGCCGGCGCGACCATCTTGCCGCGATCCTCGTCCTGGACGAGGCGGCCGAGGCGCCCGAGCTGTTTGCCGCGGGCGAGGCGACGCAGCCGATTGCGCTGGCCACGAGGTTCGGCCGCACGGTGTGGCGCTACGATTTCTCGCTGCCGGCCGCCACCATCAACTCATACCGCATCGACGAGACCGACTATGCCGTCGTCAGCCCCGACGGCGGCGCGGCGCGCATCGCCTATGTCTCCTGCAACGGCCAGGAGAACGGGGATCTCACGCGCGACATCGGCGAGCGCGACGCCATGTGGACCCGGCTCACCGCCGAGCATGACCGCGCGCCGTTCTCCCTGATGCTGCAGGGCGGCGACCAGCTCTATGCCGACGACGTCCTCGCCTGTCATCCGGATGTGCAGCGTTGGACCACGCTGAAGCCCGACGAGCGCGGGACCGTGCCGCTGACCGAGGAGTCCCGCGAGGCGATCCGCCGGTTCTATTTCGAGCGCTATCTGATCAGCTTCGCCCGGCCCGCCATGGGCGCGATGTCGGCCCATGTGCCGTCCGTGTCGATGTGGGACGACCACGACATCATCGACGGCTGGGGCAGCCATCCGGCAGCGCTTCTGGACAGTCCCGTAGGACGCGGCCTGTTCGAGGCGGCGCGCGAGATGTTCCTGATCTTCCAGCTGGCGGCGGACGAGGCCGATCTGCCGGCGATCGCGCTGGACCGGCAGGCGCGCAGCCTTGGCGTTGCGGTGCGCTATCCGGGCCTGACGATCCTCGCGCCAGACCTGCGCAGCGAACGCCGTCCCGACAGGGTGATGGGGCCGGTCGGATGGAAGAGCTTCGAAACGGCGCTGGAGGCGACACCGGAGCCGGACCGGATCGTGCTGATGTCCAGCGTGCCGGTGCTCGGGCCGCGGCTGAGCTGGGCCGAGCTCGTCGCCGGCATCGTGCCGCGGGTCGCCAAGCTGTCCGACGATCTGCGCGACCAGTGGCAGAGCCGGGCGCATCGGCGCGAATGGATCCGCTGCCTGCAATGCCTGGCCGATCGCGCCGAGCGGGCCGTCGGCGGGCTCGTGGTCGTCTCCGGCGAAATCCATCTGGCGACGCGCGGCGAGATGCGGCTTCTGAACGGGAGTGTGATGCACCAACTCGTCGCGTCCGGCATTTCCCACCCCGCGCCCGGGCCGGCCTATCCGTTTGCGCTCGGCCTTCTCGCCCGTGTCGGCGAGAGCCCGCTGCGCGGCCGGAAGATCCGCCTGCGGCCGCTGCCGTCGCGCCGCGCGACCTATACGAGCGAGCGCAACTACCTCGTCCTGTCGCAGGACGGCATGGACTGGCAGGCCGAATGGGAACTCGAAGACAGCGGCCGCACCCCGAAGCTGGCGGTCTGACCGGTTAAGGCGACATCGGCGCGAATGCGACATCGCTGTCGCATTCGAAACAGGGCTCGGACGGAAATTCCTCGTTTGGGCTCAGGACGATACGCCAGGGCCCGAAAAGTTCCGCTGTCGTAGAAAGACCCTATTGCTGCCAGAGTCCGTCCTTTTTCTCGTCACAGGAATTGACGAAGGAGGCGGCGTCGCAAACGTCGCATCTCAAGGACATGCCAAGAATGAAGTTTCTGCCGAAGGCCGCTCTCGCGGCCGCGCTTTTCGCCGGAACGATGGTCGGTTCGTACTCCGTCGCAATCACTCCGGTCGTAGCCGAAACGAAGTCCGCGGCCTCGGGTTCCGCGTCTTATTACGGAAAGCGCTTTCATGGTCGCCGCACGGCGAACGGCGAAAGCTTCAACATGAATTCCATGACGGCGGCTCACAAGACGCTGCCCTTCGGCACCAAGGTGCGCGTCACCAACCGTCGCAACGGCAAGTCCGTCGTCGTGCGCATCAACGACCGCGGCCCGTATCATGGCGGCCGGATCATCGACCTGTCGCGCGCCGCGGCCTCGAAGATCGGCATGATCCATTCGGGCACCGCCAAGGTCAGCCTCGACATCCTCTAGGGTCTCGGCTCTGCCGACCGCATGACGGGGCGCTCGTCGCCCGCATGTGACACATCTTGTCCGACGGCGCCGCTCGCGCCGCGGACCGCCCGCGACACCCATCGCGGGCCTCTGGGCTCGGGCTTTGCCCCTGACCGCCTCCCGGCCGTCCTGGCTCGCGGCGCATCGCCTGCGTTGCCGCCGCGATGTCCCGATCGGCGCTGCCGATCCTGCTTCCCGTCTTCCCGCTCTCTGCCGCTTCGTGTCGTCTCGCCGATCTCTAGCGACGACCGCTGCAACCGCTGTTGACACCCCCACGGGGGCTGCTACCGTCCGCTCGTCCAAGGGGAGTTCCGGCAAGGAACTGAGAGGCCGACGGCCGCCGATCATCGGCGAAGCGCGCGGCGACCCTACGAACCTGATCCAGTTCATACTGGCGTAGGGATGGGAAAGCCGCCGACCTCTCCGGCCCGCAATGCGGGCCATGCCCCCGACGACAGGGGCGATCCGACAGGCCGACGAGAGTTTTCGATCACCGAAAGCAGAACTGGATCTCCGACGCGAGCGCGACTGGAGAACCAAGATGAATGCCGTGACACCCACCGTCACCGCCGGCCCGCTGCCGGCCTCCCGCAAGATCTACCTGGCCGGAACGGCCTTTCCCGACATCCGCGTGCCGATGCGCGCGATCACCGTCCATCCGACCGCGGGCGAGCCCGACGTCATCGTCTACGATCCGTCCGGCCCCTATACGGACAGCCAGGTCGAGACCGACATCGCCAAGGGCCTGCCGCGCATCCGCGAAAACTGGATCGCGGCCCGCGGCGACACCGAGTTCTACGAGGGCCGCGCGGTGCAGCCCGAGGACAACGGCAATCTGCCGGCCGAAAAGCTGACGCCGGAATTTCCGGTTCGCAACGCACCGCGCCGGGCGACGGGCGGGCGTGCCGTGACCCAGTACGAATATGCCCGCGCCGGCATCGTCACCGCCGAGATGGAGTTCGTCGCGATCCGCGAGAATCTCGGCCGCGCCGAGGCGAAGCGGGCGCTGGAGCGCGACGGGGAGCCGTATTCGGCGGCGATCCCGGACTTCATCACCCCGGAATGGGTGCGCGACGAGGTCGCCTCCGGGCGCGCCATCATCCCGGCCAACATCAACCATCCGGAAGTCGAGCCGATGGCGATCGGCCGCAACTTCCTGGTCAAGATCAACGCCAATATCGGCAATTCCGCCGTCACCTCCTCGATGGCCGAGGAAGTGGAGAAGATGGTCTGGGCGATCCGCTGGGGCGCCGACACGGTGATGGACCTGTCCACCGGCCGCAACATCCACAACATCCGCGACTGGATCATCCGCAATGCGCCGGTGCCGATCGGCACGGTGCCGATCTACCAGGCGCTGGAGAAGGTGAACGGCATCGCCGAGGACCTGACCTGGGAGGTTTTCCGCGACACGCTGATCGAGCAGGCCGAGCAGGGCGTCGACTATTTCACCATCCATGCCGGGGTGCGGCTGTCCCATATTCCGCTGACGGTGGATCGCACCACGGGCATCGTGTCGCGCGGCGGCTCGATCATGGCGAAGTGGTGCTTGCACCACCACCGCGAGAGCTTTCTCTACGAGCATTTCGAGGAGATCGCCGATATCTGCCGGGCCTATGACGTGTCCTTCTCCATGGGCGATGGCCTGCGTCCCGGCTCGATCGCCGATGCCAACGACGCGGCGCAGTTCGCCGAGCTCGACACGCTGGGCGAGCTCACACAGATCGCCTGGGCGAAGGGCTGCCAGGTGATGATCGAGGGGCCGGGCCATGTGCCGATGCACAAGGTGAAGGAGAATGTCGACCGCCAGATGCGGGTCTGCGGCGAGGCGCCGTTCTACACGCTCGGACCCTTGGTCACCGACATCGCGCCGGGCTACGACCACATTACCTCGGGCATCGGGGCGGCGATGATCGGCTGGTTCGGCACGGCGATGCTCTGCTACGTCACCCCGAAGGAGCATCTCGGCCTTCCTGACCGCGACGACGTCAAGGTCGGCGTCGTCACCTACAAGATCGCGGCCCATGCGGCCGATCTCGCCAAGGGCCATCCGGCGGCGCAGCTGCGCGACGACGCGCTGAGCCGGGCGCGCTTCGAGTTTCGCTGGGAGGACCAGTTCAACCTTTCCCTCGACCCGGAGACGGCGCGCTCCTTCCACGACCAGACGCTGCCCAAGGAGGCGCACAAGGTGGCGCATTTCTGCTCCATGTGCGGCCCGAAATTCTGCTCCATGAAGATCTCCCACGACATCCGCGCCGAGGCGCAGAAGGAGGGCATGGAGAAGATGGCGCAGAAATATCGCGAGGGCGGCGATCTCTACATGCCCGCCGGCGACGTGCCGGCCGAGTAGGGCTCAGCGAAGCGGAGGCGGCAGCGCGCTGCCGCCTCCCGTGTCCCCCAGGTGGAACGGGGCGGGCCTTCGGGTGGTTAGGCGTTCGACTGCATCAGGAGAACGCACGATGGCCGATCCGAAGGCCCCCAGACACGATCAGAAGCCCGCCGATGGCGGCGTCCTCGACAATGCGCTGCAGCGCACCGACAATTCCTTTGCCGGCAAAGACCCCGACGAGCGGCTGATCGGCACCGATATTCCGGACGACGAACAGGACGCCGAGGAAGACGAAGAAAGAGACTGACCGTCTCCTGCTCCGGCCGATCGGTCGCGCCGCGCAGCAATTGCCCGGACGCCCGATCGCCGCTAAAGCCGCGCCATGCGGAACGCTGACGACCTTCTGAGCGAACTCGACGCCTGGCACGATGCCGGCCGGCGGATCGACATGTGGTGGCGGGACGACGATGCGATTGCCGCGACGCCGGCGCTCGAGGCGCTGGTCGCCGCCGCGCACCGCCATGCGGCACCGCTGGCGTTGGCGGTCATCCCCGCGGGGCTGGCGGACAGTCTAGTCGCCCATCGCGGCGATCCGCTCCTCACCATCCTTCAGCATGGCCACGCCCACCGGAACCATGCCGCGCCCGGCGGACGCGCCGTGGAATGCGGCGGCGACCGGCCTTTGGCCGAGGTGCTGGCGGAGTTCGACGAGGGGCGCAGCCGCCTGGCGGCGGCATTCGGCGACCGTTTCGTGCCGGTGATGGTGCCGCCCTGGAACCGCATCGAGCCGGCGGTGGCCGAGGCATTGCCGGCCATGGGCTATGCCGGCATCTCGGTGTTCGGGCCGCGCCAGACCGCCTCGCCGCAGGCGGCCTGCCGCCATGTGAACGCCCATCTTGATCTGCTCACCTGGAAGGGCGGCGCGCGTTTCGCCGGGCATGACAAGCTGGTCCGGCTGGCCGCCGAGCGCCTTGCCGACCGGCGGCTCGGGCGCAGCGATCCGGCCGAGCCCTTCGGCATCCTCACCCACCATCTCGACCACGACGCCGAGACCTGGGCGTTTCTCGACGAATTGCTGGCCCTTTTCGCCGCTCATCCGGCGGTCCGATGGCGTAACGCTGGGGCACTGTTCGCCGGCGCACCGACGGACGAACTGGTCCGATGAGCGCGATCGTGCGACCCGCACGAGCCGGCGACATCGCCGCGGTGGTCGAACTCCTGCACACCCACATGAACGCCAGGATCCCGCGCGAGCGCTGGGCCCGGCTCCTCGACTATCCCTGGCGGCCGGAGGGCGTCGAGCGCGGCTGGCTGGTGGAGGATGGCGGGCATGTCGTCGGCTTCATGGGCACGGTCTACAGCGACCGCGTGATCGGCGGCCAGTTGCGGCGCTTCTGCGATCTCTCCTCCTGGTATCTTCTCGCCGATTATCGCGGCGACGGCACCGGCGACGATCTGCTGCGCTCGGGCATGGCGCAGCCCGGCGTCACCTACCAGACCATGACGGCCCGCCGGGCCACCGGCCGCAAGATCCGGGCACTGGGTTTTTCGGTGCTCGACGACAGCCGCAGCCTGTTCCGGCCGAGCGGGACGCCGGGGCGGCGTCTGCCGGTGCTGCGGGATGCGGCGGCGATCCGCGACCGGCTCGATCCCGCGCAGCGGGTTGTCCTCGATGCCCATGCCGGCTTCGACCTGCACCACGCTATCATCAGTGACACCTGGCTGGTCTGGCAGCGCAAGTTGAAGGGCGAGGCGATCGCCTATCACGAGATCCTGCATGCCGGCGATCCGGCGTTCCTGTCGGCGCATGCGCAGGATATTGCCGACGGCATCGTGACCGGCGAGCGCGGCGTCCTCGCCATCGACACGCGCTTCATGACGCCGGGCGACGATCAAGGCACGGTGGAAACGATCAGGCTGCCGCGCTGGTATCGCCCGGCGGATGTCGCGCCCCGCGACGTCGACCATCTGCATTCGGAGGTGATCCTCCTCGACCAGAAGCTGCCCTGAGCGTTCAGGCGAAGGCGACGAGGTCGAGCGGGGCGTCCACACCCTGCACCTGCCGGCGGTCGAGGCGGGTCAGGCTGGCGGCGGCGGGCGGGCAAAATCCCTGCGCCTGCGCCATGTCGAGGCTGGCCTGGGTGGTCAGGGCAAGGGTCTGCTCGACCTTGTTGTGCTTCTCCAGCTTGGCGGCGAGGTTCACCGGATCGCCGATCACGGTGTATTCAAGCCGGTGCTCGTCGCCGAGCGCGGTGAAGACGACGGTCCCGGCGGTCGCCGCGCCGTTGACGCGCAGGCCGATCGGACCGAAACGCGTTTCCATCTCCCGCGCCCATTCCCGGGACAGAGCCAGGATTTCGCAGAGGGCCGCGAGGGCCTCGGCCGCGGCTGTCCGGGACGGCCTTGTCGCCCCGAAGGTCGCCAGCAGGCCGTCGCCGAGATATTTGTCGACGATGCCGCCATGGCGTTCGATCACCGGCACGATGCGGGCATGCAGGCCGACCAGCACCTCGACGACCTGCCGCGCGTCGTGCTGGGCCATGAAGCCGGTGAAGCCGCGAATGTCGAGGATGACGATGGCGGCTTCGCGCTCCTCGGCGTCGCCGGCCACCACCGATTCCGCCGACGTGACGATGGCGCGCTCCACATCGGCCGGCAGGAAGCGGCGGATCTCCTCGCGCTCGATATGCTCCAGCGTCGCCGCCGCCAGAAGCCGCTTGGCCCGCACGAGCGCGAGGGCCAGGACGGTGGTGAGGACGAGGATCGCGACGATCTTGTCGATCTCGGCGCCGACCAGAATGCCGTCGCCGTGGATATAGGCGACGAAGCTGCGGGTGATGGCGTCGGTGCCCTCGGCGTCGATGGCATAGAGCGTCAGCCCGACCCAGCCGAGCGCCGCGGCCGCGCCGGTGGCCAGCACCCAGGCCGGATCGAAGCGGAAGGCACGAATGGCGATGAAGACGAAGACATACATCACCGTCGGCGCCTTCAGGGAGAAGCTGGCGCCCTGGCCGTACTGGACATGGAAATACCAGACGAGACCGTAGAGCAGCGCGATGTCGACCAGGACCGACAGGCCGAGAAACCAGGCCGGCAGGCGGATCCGGTAGGACAGGAACAGGCGCAGGGCGGTGAAGCAGAGATAGACGGCGAGGCTGATCGGCACCGGATGCTGCATCTCGCTGTCCACCGGACGCGGCGAGACCAGATAGAGCGCGGTGATGAACAGGCCGATGCCGAGCTGAACCCAGCCGATCAACCGTTCGCTGCGGATTTCGAAGCGATTCACGACCTCGCGTACGCGCTCGGGAATGGCGCGGCTGGATTCGCGCCGGGCGAAGGGCGCCAGCAGCTTGTTTCGGTTGCTCACGTCGGTTTCGCCCGGTAACTGGCCCTCATGAACGCTCCGTCCCCGGCTGTGGTCATTGCGGTCGATCCGTCGCAGCGGTAGACGGGCGCGGTTTCCCCGGGGACACGCGCGCTTGCGTCAGGGCCGGAAAATGGCCAGTGTGTCCCGGTCGAGCAGGGTCGGAGCGGCAGGAGTATCTGATGAAAGCCCGGCCTCCGCGCGTTCTCATCTACAGTCACGACACCTACGGTCTCGGCCATCTGCGCCGCTGCCGGGTGATCGCGCAGGCCCTGGTGGCGCACCGGCCCGACATCTCGATCCTCATCGTAGCAGGCTCGCCCGTCGTCGGCTCGTTCAGTTTTCCGCCCCAGGTCGATTTCATCCGCGTGCCGGGCGTCGTCAAGCTCGGCGCCGACACCTACGCGCCGTCCAATCCGGGCCTGTCGCTGGAGGATCTGACCGAGATCCGCAGCGCGATCATCCGCTCGACCGCCGAAATCTTCGATCCCGACATCTTCATCGTCGACAAGGAGCCGCTCGGCATGCGCGGCGAGGTCGAGGCGACGCTGCATCACCTCAGGACAACCGGTGCCCGGCTGGTGCTGGGGCTGCGCGACATCATGGACGAGCCGTCGCGGCTGATCGAGGAATGGACCCGCAAGGAGGCCTTCGGCGCGGTCGAGAATTATTACGACGACATCTGGATCTACGGGCTGCCGGAAATCTGCGATCCGCTGGCCGATATCGGCGTCTCGGACGCGGTCCGGCGCAAGGCGACCTTCACGGGCTATCTGCAGCGCGCGGACGAGCCCTCGGGCGCGCTGCCGGATCGCATCCGGATCGGCGAGCGACCCTATGTGCTGGTCACCACCGGCGGCGGCGGCGACGGTGCCCAGCTGGTGGACTGGGTGCTGCGGGCCTACGAGACCGATCCGTCGATCGGCGTGCGGGCCAAGATTGTTCTCGGCCCCTTCATGGAGACCGGCTACCAGACGGATTTCCAGCGCCGTGCGGCCCGGCTCGACAGCGTCGACCTGATCACCTTCGCCGCCAGCATCGAGCCGTTGATCGAGCGGGCCGCCGGCATGGTCGCGATGGGCGGCTACAATACGTTCTGCGAGATCCTGTCCTTCGACAAGCCGGCCGTGGTCGTGCCGCGCCGCCAGCCCCGGCTAGAGCAGTATATCCGCGCCTCGCAGGCCCAGGAGCTCGGCCTGATCGCCATGTTGCTGGATGACGAGATAGACAATCCCGGCGCCATGGCCGATGCCATCCGCGCGCTGCCGGGCCAGGCGCGACCGCGCTCGGTGGCGGTGGACGGCATTCTCGACGGCCTGAAGACGATCTGCGAGCTGGCCGACGGCTACATCGCGGCCGGACGCCATTCGGGCAGCGCCAGCCGCGGCGCCGCCGCCGACGCCGAATGGGCGCCCGCCCGGACCCTGCCCAAGACCGGCACTGCATGAACATCGCGTTCTACGCGCCGATGAAATCTCCCGATGATCCGCGGCCGTCCGGCGACCGCACCGTGGCGCGTGGCCTGATCAACGCCCTGCGGCTGGCCGGCCATAGCGTCGTGGTGCCGTCGCGCTTTCGCAGCCACGACCGCGGCGACCCGGCGCGGCAGGCGCGGCTGCAGGCGGTCGGCGGACGGCTGGCCGAGCGGCTGCTGCGGCAGGGCAGGGTGGCGAAGCCCCGCATCGACCTCTGGTTCACCTACCATCTCTACCACAAGGCGCCGGACTGGCTGGGACCGCGCGTCGCAACGGCGCTCGGCATTCCCTATGTCGTCGCCGAAGCCTCGGTCGCCGGCAAGCAGCGCGGCGGGCGCTGGGCGCAGGGGTTCGAGGCCAGCCTCGCAGCCCTGTCACGGGCCGACCTCGTCATCGGGCTCAACCCGGCGGACAAGGCGGGCGTCATGCCCTGGCTCGGGGATAAAACGGCCTATCGGGCGCTGCCGCCCTTCGTCGATACGCAGCCCTGGCGGGCGGCGGCCGGGCGGCGCACCGACACCCGCGCGGCGCTGGCCGCACGGCATGGCCTGTCGCCGGAGCGGCCCTGGCTGATCGCCGCGGCGATGATGCGCGAGGACCAGAAGCTGGCCTCCTACCGCCTGCTGGCGGAGGCTCTGGGCAGGCTCGACGGCGCGGCCTTTGACGTCCTCATCGTCGGCGCCGGTCCGGCCGAGCCGCAGGTGCGTGCCGCCTTCGCCGGCCTGTCCTGCCGGGTGGCGTTCCATGGTGCCGCGGCGCCCCATGAGATGCCCGACCTCTTCGCCGCGGCCGATCTCACGGTCTGGCCGGCGATCAAGGAATCCTGGAGCATGGCGCTGCTCGAGGCGCAGGCGGCCGGCCTTCCGGCGGTGGCGGGCAACAGCGGCGGTGTCTCCGGCATCGTCGAGGACGAAATCACCGGACTGCTCACGCCGGAAGGCGATGCGGAGGCCTTCGCCGCCGCGGTGCGCCGGCTGCTCGATCCGGGGCTGCGGACCCGCATGGGCACAGCGGCATCCAGGCGGGCGGAGCGGCACCATTCGCTGGAAGCAGCCTCCGCGGCGCTCGACGCCGCGCTGTCCGACACGCTCGGGCGGCCCACACCAACAGGAAAGGCGAAGACGGCCTGATGCGCGTTCTCTTTCATGTCCAGCATCTGCTGGGCGTCGGCCATCTGCGGCGCGGCGAACTCCTCACCAATGCCATGGCCCGGCGCGGCATGGAGGTGACGGTGGCGCTCGGCGGCATGCCGGTCGCGGAAATGCCCTTCGCCAGCGCCGAGGTGGTGCAATTGCCGCCGACCCATATCGACGGCGCCAATTTCAAGACGCTTTACGATGCAGACGGCCAGCCGATCACCGACGCATGGCGTGCGGCCCGGCGCGACGCGCTGCTGGCGCTCTATGAGAAGGTCCGGCCTGACGTCGTGCTGCTGGAAATGTTTCCCTTCGGGCGCTGGCGGTTCAATTTCGAGCTGGTGCCGCTCCTGGAGCGGGCCTCGCGCGACAAGCCGCGGGTCAAATGCGTGACCTCGGTGCGCGACATCCTGGTCGAGACCAAGCATGCCGAGCGGGCCGCCAAGGGCGCCGCACTGGCACGCGAGCATCTCGACGCCGTGCTCGTCCATTCCGATCCGTCGCTCTTCACTTTCGCCGAGACCTATCCCCATGCCGGCGAGATCGACGATCTCATTCGCTATACCGGCTATGTCACCGAGCCGGCCGAGCGCGGCGCAGCGCCGGGCAATGGCGAGGTGATCGTGTCGGCCGGCGGTGGCGCGGCCGCCGGCGCTCTGATGCGCACGGTCATGGCGGCGCGGCCGCATACGCCGCTCGCCGACCGGGTCTGGCGCTTCCTGACCGGGCCGCGCATGGCCGAGGACGAGTTCCAGGCGCTGGCGGCGCTGGCCGACGAGACGACCATCGTGAAGCGCTTCGAGACGAACTTCCAGGAGCGGCTCGACGGCTGCGCCCTGTCGATCTCGCAGGCCGGCTACAACACGGTGATGAACCTTTTGCGCGCCGAAGCGCGGGCCGTCGTCGTGCCCTATGACGAGGGCGAGGAGACCGAGCAATGGTTCCGCTCCGAGCGCATGGGGAAGATGGGGCTCCTGTCGGTGGTGCCGACCTCGCGCCTGTCGGTCGAGACCATGGCGGCGGCGGTGACCGAGACCTGGCAGCGCGAAGCGGGGGCGCGCCCCGCGATCGATCTTGAGGGCGCGGCCAACGCTGCGGCGACGATCGCCGCCATGGCCGGCGGTGCGGGCGAGTGATCTGCGGCGGGCAATTGATCGCAAAATCTGCATGACTTGCCGCGCGGTTCCGTGCTGCAATCGCAACGCCCGTGCGCGAAGGACCACGCCACGGAGCCGAAGAGGTGGAATGAGCGGATGCCAGGGGGAAGCGGTGCCTCGGTGCTGGACCGGCCGATAGACACGCCGGACCGGCCCGCATCGGTCGCCGCGCGGCCATTGCTTGCGATCGAGAACCTGTCCGTCGAGTTCCGTTCGATGGCCGGGACGGTGAAGGCCGTCAGCGGCCTGTCGCTCAGCGTCGGCGCGGGGCGTACCGTGGCGCTGGTCGGGGAATCGGGATCCGGCAAGACCGTGACGTCCCAGGCCATTCTCGGCCTTCTGCCGAAGAGCGCGGTGATCACCGGCGGCAGCATCCATTTCGACGATCCGCTGCAGGGCCCGGTCGATCTCGCTGCAATGTCGCCGCGCAGCCCCCACTTCCGGGCGGTGCGTGGGCAGTCGATCTCGATCGTCTTCCAGGAGCCGATGACCTCCTTCTCGCCGCTGCACACGCTCGGCGACCAGATCGGCGAGGTGCTGGAGGTACACGGTCGCGCCTCCGGCGCCGAAGCGCGCGAGCGGACCATCGAGACCTTGCGGCTGGTGCGGTTTCCCGAGCCCGAGCGGGCGCTGAAATCCTATCCCTTCGAGCTGTCGGGCGGGTTGCGCCAGCGGGCGATGATCGCCATGGCGCTGATCTGCAAGCCGGCGCTGCTGATCGCCGACGAGCCGACGACGGCCCTCGACGTGACGCTGCAGGCGCAGATCATCAAGCTGCTGCGCGAGATGCAGGGCGAACTCGGCATGGCCGTCCTGCTGATCACCCACGATCTCGGCGTCGTCGCCAACCTGGCCGAGGACGTCGTGGTGATGCACCACGGCAAGGTGGTGGAGTCCGGATCGTCCGAAACGATCTTCGCCGATCCGCAGCACCCTTATCTGATCTCGCTGATGAAGGCGGTGCCCGATCTCGACCAGTCGGAATCGCCTCGGCTGAAGCCGATCCGCGAGATCAAGGTGGATGCCGGCGCGCTGATGCGGCGTGAACAGTCGGGCGCTGTCGGCGCGCCGCTGCTGGAGTTGAAGGGGGTCGCCAAGAGCTTTTCCCGGCGCGGCGACCGGCGGCTGTTCTCCAGCGCGCCGGCGCCCAGCATCCATGCGCTGAAGGACGTCTCGCTGACCATCCGGCGCGGCGAGTGCCTCGGCCTCGTCGGCGAATCCGGCTCCGGCAAGACGACGCTTGCCCGCGCGATCATGCAGGCGGTGCAGGTCGACAGGGGCGCCATGCTGTTCGACACGCCGGACGGGCCTCTCGACCTCGTCACGGCCGACCGCAGCCAGCTCTTCGCCGTCCGCAACCGGCTGCAATATGTCTTCCAGGACCCGTTCTCGTCCCTCGATCCGCGCATGACGGTCGGGGCGATCCTCGCCGAACCGCTGGAGATCCACGCGGTCTGCGACCGGGCGGAGCGCCGCGTGCGCATCGAGCGGCTGCTGGCGGCAGTCGGGCTGGAGCCGCAGCATGCCGGCCGTTATCCGCACAGCTTTTCCGGTGGCCAGCGCCAGCGGATCGGCATTGCCCGCGCCCTGGCGCTGGAGCCGGAATTCCTGATCTGCGACGAGCCGGTGGCCGCGCTCGACGTGTCGGTGCAGGCGCAGATCCTCAATCTTCTGAAGGATCTGCAGCGCCTGTGCGGCCTGACCTATCTGTTCATCTCGCACAATCTGGCGGTGGTGAACTATGTCGCCGACCGCATCGCGGTGATGTGCGACGGCGAGATCGTCGAACTGGCGCCGCGCGCGGCGTTCTTCGAGGACGCCCTGCATCCCTATACGCAGATGCTGATGCAGGCTGTGCCGCACGCCGATCCGCAGCGGCCACTGGATTTTGCCCATCTGCCGCCGGTGGGCGAGATCGGCCAGCGCAACTGGCCGGCGCCGTTCACGGCCGAGCCCGGCGTCGCCCGGCCACTGCTGGAGGCCCGGCCGGGGCATTTCGTGCGGGCCGCCAATCTCGACTTCCTCGCCAAACGGCCAGCGCCATCGCCGGCGACGGAGCGGCGCTGACATGGCGGCAGCGGACGAACTCGACGAGAGCATCTTCCGCTATGTCTGGCGCCATTCGCGGCCCCAGCAGATCTGGCTTTTCGCCGTTCTCCTGGTCTCCCTGCCATTCCTGTATCTGACGCTCGACCTGCCGAAGCGGATCGTCAACGGGCCGATCCAGGGCGACTGGGCGCCGGGCCAGACCGAGACGCTGTTCGCAGTTTCGCTGCCGCTGCCGGGCTTTCTGGGCGGCGGCGAACTGGCGCTGTTCGACGGCGTCGAGCTCGACCGGCTCGGCGTGCTCCTGTGGCTGAGCCTGACCTTCCTGTTCTTCGTGATCGTCAACGGGCTCTTCAAATTCTATCTGTCGAACTACAAGGGCCGGCTCGGCGAGCAGCTGCTGCGGCGGCTGCGGTTCCAGCTCGTCGATCTGGTGCTGCGGTTTCCGACCGCCCGCTTCAAGCAGGTGCGCGGTCCCGAGATCTCGTCGATGATCAAGGACGAGACCGAGCCGGTGGGCGGCTTCGGCGGCAGCGCCTTCGCCGACCCGGCGCTGCTGCTCAGCCAGGCCGGCACCGGCCTCTTCTTTATCTTCCTGCAGAATGTCTGGCTCGGCGCGGTGGCCGGCGGCGTCGTGCTCCTGCAGCTCATCCTGATCCCGCAGATGCGCCGGCGGCTGGTCAGGCTCGCCCGGGCAAGGCAGATCACCGCCCGGCTCCTGTCGGGCCGGATCGGCGAGATCGTCGAGAGCATTCCCTCGATCCGCACCAACGACACCTCCAACTGGGAGCGCGCCGAGCTCGGCAGCCGGCTCGGCCGCATCCTGTCGATCCGCTACGACTTCTTCCGCTGGAAGTTCTTCGTCAATTTCATCAACAACCTGCTGGCCCAGATCACCCCCTTCATCTTCTATCTGGCCGGCGGCTATCTGGTGATCGCCGGGAGGCTCGATATCGGCCAGCTCGTCGCGGTGATCGCGGCCTACAAGGAGCTGCCGGGGCCGCTGAAGGAGCTGATCGCCTGGGACCAGTTCCGAGTCGACGTGCAGTCGAAATACGCCCAGATCCGCGAGCAGTTCGTGATGGGCAACCTGATCTCGCCCGACGTCCAGAAGCTGTCCTACGAGACGCCGCCGCGGATCGAGCGGGAGATCGCCATCTCGGGCCTGCGCATCGCCGACGATTCCGGCAACGACCTCCTCGAGCCGACCAGCCTGCGGCTGGCGCCGGGCGAAGCCATCGCGGCCTCGGGGCCGATCGGCGGCGGGGCGGAGTATCTCGCCGAGGCCCTGGTGCGGCTGGCCGACGCCGCGTCGGGCCGCATCAGCATCGACGGCCATGCGCTGGACGGACTGCCCGACGCCTTTGTCGGGCGGCGCATCGCCTATGCCACCTCGGGGCTGTATTTCCCGCAGATGTCGATCCGCGACGCGCTGGTCTACGGACTGCGCCATGCACCGCTGGTGCCGGCGGGCGGGGACCGCGCCGCCAGCGAGGCGCGCCAGCTCGAAGCCCGGGCGTCGGGCAACAGCGACCTCGACGTCGACGGCGACTGGATCGATTACGCGGCGGCCGGCATCACCGGGCCCAACGAGCTGCACGGCCGCCTCGCGCAGGTGCTGGACGTTGCCGATTTCCGCATCGACATCGCCCGGCTCGGGCTGCGCAACCGCGTGCCGGCGGACCTGCCCGAGGAGACCTGCGCGCATGTCCTGAAGGCCCGCGGGCGCTTCCGCGAACGGCTCGCGGAAGGCGGCGACGAAGTCTATTTCGAATCCTTCGATCCGGCCCGCTATTCCGACTATGCGACGGTTCTGGAGAACATCGTCTTCGGCATCGCCCTGCCGGAAGCCGCCGAGGAGATGCCGCTGGCCGCCCGGCCGCAGATGGTCGCCGTCCTGGAGGAGGCGGGGCTCGACGACCTCTTGCACGAGATGGGCCGGCAGATCGCCGAGACGGTGATCGAGATCTTCGGCGACCTGGCGCCGGACAGTCCGCTGATGGACAATGTCGACCTGATGACGCCGGAAGAGGTCGACGGCTACAAGGCGGCGCTGCGGCGCGCCGCAACCGACGGCAGCGCCAGCGAGCGCCGACGCGACCGGCGCGCCTTCCAGGAGCTGGCCTTCGGCTATATCGAGCCCCGGCATCGGCTCGGACTGCTCGACGACGACATCAAGGCCGCGGTCCTGTCGGCCCGTGCGCGGCTTCTGGAGCGCATGGACCCCGAGCTTGCGCAGGCGGTGTCGATGCATGTGCCGGGGGCGATCAACCCGGCCGCCAGCTTCCAGGACAACATCCTCTTCGGCCGCGTCGTCGACCGCTACGCCGAAGCCTCGGCCCGCATCAACGAGGTGCTGGTGGCGACCCTGCGCGAGACCGGCCTGTCGCAGACGGTGTTCGAGATCGGACTGGATTTCGACGTCGGCAGCGGCGCCAAGCGACTGTCGTCGGGCCAGCAGCAGAAGCTGGCGCTTGCGCGGGCACTGCTCAAGCGCGCCGATCTCCTGGTTCTCAACCGGCCGCTGTCGTCACTTGACGGGGAGAGCCAGCGGGAGACTATTGTGCGTGTCCTCGCATCGCGTGCGGCACTCGGCATCGAACGGCAGACGATCTTCTGGGTCCTGAGCCACGCCGAACATGCGGAGCTCTTCGACCGGAGACTGGAATTCAAGGACGGGCGCATGATCACGAACTCGACGGGGGCCGAAATGCGTCCGCACGAGTCCGATGCGGCGCGCGACGACGCCGAAGTGGCCGGATGACCGAGAGGACGACGTGACACTGCTCAAATCTGAAATGGACCTGCTTCGTTCGGTCCCGATCTTTGCCGGCATGGAACCCAGCCGGCTGAAGCTCATCGCCTTCACCTCGGATTCGATCGCCTATCGCCAGGGGCAGGTCATGTGCCGGCAGGGCGAGCGCGGCGATTCCGCCTATGTCCTCGTCGCGGGCGAGGCCGATGTCTCGATCGAGACGGAAGACGGCGACTTCGTGGTGGCGACGCTCGGACCCGGCGACGTGGTCGGCGAGATCGCCATCCTGTGCGACACGCCGCGCACCGCGACCGTCACGGCGAAGAGCGACGTCTCGGCGTTGCGGGTGCGCAAGGAGTGCTTCCTGCAATTGCTGCGGCAGTTCCCAGAGATCGCCGCCGAGGTGATGCGCGGACTGGCCGAGCGCCTGACCCACATGAACCAGGAGCTGGTGGCGGCGCGCAACCGGGCCGCCATTGCTCCGGACGCCGCAGATTGAGCCGGTTCGAGCTCACCGTCTGGGGCGCACGCGGCAGCATACCGGCACCGGCGGCGGCCAATACCCGCTACGGCAGCGACACCAGCTGCGTTGAGGTGCGATGCGGCGACCGGGTGCTGGTCTTCGACGCGGGCACGGGCATCGTGGGCTGCGGGCGCAAGCTCTACGAGGAGCAGGTCGGCGAGATCGACATCCTGCTCACCCATTGCCATTTCGACCACATCATCGGCCTGCCCTTCGTGATCCCGCTCTACAAGGACCACGCGGCGGTGCGCATCCATGCCGGCCATTTCCTCGACGACACGACCTGCCGGGACATGGTCGAGCGGTTCATGCGGCCGCCCTATTTCCCGGTGACGCCGAAGCAGTTCGCCGCCCATATCGACTATCGCGACTTCCGCCCGCCCGCCGTTCTCGACCTCGGCGACGGCATCGTCGTGCGCACGGTTCGCCTCAACCATCCGAACGGGGCGGTCGGCTACCGGGTCGACTTCGAGGGCCGCTCGATCTGCTACATCACCGATACCGAGCACGAGCCGGGCACGCGTGACGAGGCGGTTGCCGCCTTCGTCGCCGGGGCCGAGGTGATGATCTACGATTCCACCTATAGCGACGAGGACATGGCGAAGTACCGCGGCTTCGGCCACTCCACCTGGCAGGAGGGGGTTCGCCTGTGTCAGGCCGGCGGCATCGACAGGCTGGTCATCTTCCACCACGACGTCCTGCGGACCGATGCTTCGCTGGCAAAGCTCGCCGAGGAGGCGCAGGCGCGTTTCGCCGGCGCGCGCATCGGTGCGACCGGCCTGACGCTGGCGATCGGCGAGGACGGAACGGTAACGGAAAGTCACGACGATGGGACTGGCCAAGCAGGTTGACGACTGGCTGCTGAAGCAGTCGCTGGGCAAGAGCGACATCCAGACGATCTTTCGCGATCTCTGTCTGCGGCTCACCGGCATCGGCGTGCCGATCGCGCGGGCGCGGCTGAACTGGCCAACCCTGCATCCGCTGTTTCGCGCCGAGATGGTCAAGTGGCATCGCGACGAGGATGTCGGGATCGAGCATTTCCACCACCAGGACGCCAATACCGACGCGTGGCAGCGCAGTCCGCTGCGCTACATGGTGGAGGCCGACATTCCGGTGCTGCGGCGGCGCCTCTCGGGGCCCGGCAAGCTCCTGGACTTCGCCATTCTGGAGGAGCTCGCGGCGGCCGGCTACACCGACTACATCGCCCTGAAGACCGAATTCTCGCAACCGGGCGCCTACAGCGAACTGCAGGCGCGGGGTGTCATCGTGATCTGGGCAAGCGACCGGGCCAGCGGCTTCACCGACGAGGATCTCGACATCCTGCAGGAAATCCAGCTCACCTTCGCGCTGGTCTGCAAGACGATCATCCAGTCCCAGATCATGACCAACATCGTCGAGACCTATCTGGGGCGAAAGGCCGGCCGCAGCGTGCTCGACGGCAATATCCGGCTCGGCGACGGCGCCACGACGAAGGCGCTGGTCTGGTATTCGGATCTGCGCGATTCCACGCGGCTGACCGGCACGCTCGACAGCGACGCCTTCCTGAAGCTCCTGAACGACTATTTCGAATGCGCGACCCGGCCGGCCATCGAGGCGGGCGGCGAGGTGCTGGCCTTCATCGGCGATGCGGCACTGGTGATCTTTCCGCTCGGCGACGGGCCGATCGACGGGCCGGGCATCACGGCCGAGGTGCAGCAGGCGGTGGCCGAATCCTTCGCGCTGCGCGATGCGACCAACGCGGCGCGCCGTGAGCGCGGTCTCGACCTGATCGAATTCGGCGTCGGCCTGAATGTCGGCAGCGTCGTCTTCGGCAATATCGGCGTGCCCGAGCGGCTGGCCTTCACGGTGATCGGCTCGACCGTGACCGAGGTCGAGCGCATCGAGAAGCTGACCAAGACGGTGGAGACCAACGTTCTCGCCAGCGCCGAGGTCGCGGCCCTGTCGCCGGAGGACTGGGTCTCGGTCGGGGCGCACGCGCTGAACGGCGTGGAGCGCCGGATGGAGCTGTTCACGCCGCGCCGGAACACTGCCGCAGCCGCCGACGCGCCGGTGCGCGCCGTCTCCTGAGCGTCGCCGGAGCCGTGTTCGATGCGCTGCCGGTCAGTGGTGGTGGTGCGGATCGACGGCGTCGCGCAGCCCGTCGCCGATAAAGCTGAAGGCCAGCACCGTCAGGATCACCGGCACCATCGGCAGGAGCAGCCACGGATAGAGCGCCACCGCCTCGATGTTCTGGGCTTCCGACAAGAGGACGCCCCAGCTGGTGATCGGCGGCCTGAGGCCGAGACCCAGGAAGGACAGCGCCGTCTCGGCCAGGATCATCGTCGGGATCGACAGCGAGGCCGAGGCGATGAGATGGCTCATGAAGTTCGGCAGCAGGTGGCGAAAGATGATCCGGCGCGGATGGGCGCCGAGCATCTCGGCCGCGACGACGAAATCCTCCTCGCGCAGGGCAAAGAGCTTGGAGCGCACGGCGCGGGCAAGGCCCGGCCAGTCGAGGAGGGCGAGGATCAGCGTGATGCCGAAATAGATCAGCAGCGGGCTCCAGGTGACCGGCAGGGCGGCCGACAGGGCCAGCCATAGCGGCAGTTCGGGCAGCGAGCGCAGGATCTCGGTCACCCGCTGCACGACGGAATCGATCCAGCCGCCGAAATAGCCGGCGAGGCCGCCGATGGTGATGCCGAGGATGAAGCTGAGGGTCACCCCGACGAGGCCGACGGTGAGCGAGATCCGTGCGCCGCTGAGAATGCGCGAGAGCATGTCGCGACCGAGCCGGTCGGTGCCCAGAAGGAACAGGCTGCCGCCCTCCGGCGGGCAGACCAGATGCCGGTCGCCGGAGACCAGCCCCCAGAATTCGTAGGGGTCGCCCTGGCAGAAGAAGCGTAGCGGTAGCGGCCGGCTGGTATCGGGCGTGTATTCGCGTTGCAGGGTGTCGAGGTCGAGGTTGAAGTCGAGCGGATAGACGAAGGGCCCGACGAAGCTGCCCTCGTGGAACAGATGCACGGCCTGCGGCGGGGCGAAGATGAAGTCGGTGTGCCGGCTCTGCATGTCGTAGGGCGCCAGGAACTCGACCACGAGGATCGAGAGATAGCTGACGACGAGGAACGCCAGCGACACCACGGCGACGCGGTGGCGCAGGAAGCGCCACCAGATCAGCCGCGTCTGGGACGCCTCCATATAGGCCAGCGACACGGTCGAACCGGCCGCGACCGTGGCTTCGGAATCGAAGGGCTCGCGCGAGACGAAATGCGGCGTCTCGCTCATCGGATGGTGGTCTTTCCGAGCCGGATGCGCGGATCGAGAATGGCGAGCAGCACGTCGGAGACGAACATGCCGACCACCGTCAAAAGGGCCAGGAACATCAGGAAGGAGCCGGCGAGGAACATGTCCTGGCTGCGCAGCGAGGACAGGAGCATCGGCCCGGTGGTGGGCAGGGACATGACCGCCGAGATGATCACCGAACCGGAGACGATCTGCGGCAGAAGGCTGCCGAGGTCGGCGATGAAGGGGTTGAGCGCCATCCGCAGCGGGTATTTCAGCAGCACCCGGTGTTCCGGCAGGCCCTTGGCCCGGGCCGTGACGACATATTGGCGGTTCAACTCGTCCAGGAGATTGGCGCGCAGGCGGCGGATCATGCCCGCAGTGCCGGCCGTGCCGATGACCAGCACCGGCACCCACAGATGCGACAGCACGGAGCCCGCCTTCTCCAGCGACCAGGGCGCGTCGATGAAACGGGGGTCCATCAGCCCGCCGATCGAGGTGCCGAACCAGACATTGGCGAGATAGAGCAGGATCAGCGCCAGCAGGAAGTTCGGCGTGGCGAGGCCGAGAAAGCCGAGGAAGCTCAGGCCATGGTCGCCCCAGCTGTATTGATGGGTGGCGGAATAGATGCCGATCGGAAAGGCGACCAGATAGACGAAGATGACCGTCGCCACGTTGAGCAGCAGCGTCAGCGGCATGCGCTCGCCGACGATGTCGGCGACGGGCTGGTTGTATTCGAAGGAATAGCCCAGATCGCCCTGCATCAGCCCGGTGACCCAGACGAGATACTGCTCCCACAAGGGCTTGTCCAAGCCGTATTGCTCGCGCAGGAAGGCGATCTTGTCGACGGTGACGTTCTCGCCCTGGGCGCGGATCTCGGCGATGTAGCTGGTCAGGTAGTCGCCGGGCGGCAGCTGGATGATGACGAAGACCAGCACGCTGATCGCCAGCAGCGTCCAGGCCATGGTGACGAGGCGGCCGGCGAGATAGCGGATCATCCGTGTTTTCCTGCCAGGGCGGACGCGCCGCAATCGAACCAGAACCCGTCCGGATGGTAGATGCCGAAATAGGCGCCGGGCTCGTAATTGTAGACGCCGCGCTCGGGCACGTTGTTGAGCGTGTCCGCCACGGCGACGATCTGGTCGACGCCAGCGACGATGCCGATCGTATAGACCTGATCGGCGGAAATCCGCAGCATCCGGCCCCAGATGTCCGCGCGCTCGGCGTCGTCGTCGGTCCGCATCCAGCGCTTGCGCAGCTCGGCGAGTTCGCGCAGCGGCGCCAGCGCCTCGCTGCCGCCGATCGCCTCGCCGCCTTCGCCGCCGGTCTCGGTCTGCATGCCGAAGGACGGCCATTGCAGCTGTTCGGCGGTCGACGGAGCGAGTTCGGCCGGGTCGGTGGCCGGGGTCGGCACGCCGTTGTCGAGACCGGTCCAGACCGACATCAGCGTCGAGCCTGCCTTGATGCGGTTGCGGAAGACCTCGCGCTGGGATTCGCGGATCAGGAGATCGATGCCGAGCCGGCGCCAGTCGTCGTGGATCAGTTGCAGGACGTCGCTCTGCTCGCGGCTTTCGCCCGCGGTCTCGACGACGATGCGCATCTGGCGCCCGTCGGGCAACAGGCGCAGGCCATTGCGGCTCTCGCGTTCCAGCCCGAGCTCGTCGAGCAGCGCATTGGCCGCATCCGGATCATAGCCGGCCCACATCGTCGGCAGCTCGGGATCGAACAGGGTCGAGCGGGGCAGGACGGTGTTTCCGCCGGGCACGGCAAGGCCGTAGAAGATCGCCTTGTTGATGTCGTCGCGGTTGATCGCCAGGGACAGCGCCCGCCGGAAATTGGCGTCCTGGATCAGCCGGCGCCAGGCCGGGTCCTTGACGTTCAGATTGGGATAGAGCGTGACGTGGGAACCGCGGCCGGATTCCCAGCGACGGACCTCGAAGCCGCCGCGCGTCTCGGCCCGCTTCAGGAACGGATAATTGGGAAAGCTGAGATAGGCGGCCTGCAGGTCGGCTTCGCCATTGGCCACCTTTGCCGGGATCAGGTCGGCATTGGCGATCGTCAGCGCGACGGTGTCGATATAGGGCAGCTGGCGCCCCTGCGCGTCGACGCGGTGGAAATAGGGGTTGCGGGTGAACATCAGCCGCTCGGAGGGGGGCTCGGTGGCCAGCTGCCATGGCTGCAGCGTCGGCAGGTCCGGATTGTCGTTGCGGTGGCCGCGGTCCATCTTGAAATGCAGCGCCGCCCAGTTGCGCTGGCCTTCCGCCTCGACCCGCGCCGCCAGTTCCTCCGGGTCGGCATAGGCCTCGTGGAACTGCTTGAGATAATGGGCCGGGCGGTAGAGCTCGAAGGGCAGGGCGGCGGCCTGGGTCGCCAGGAAGTTCGGGTTCGGCCTGGCCCATTCGTAACGAATTTCGTAGGGGCCCGGAAAGGTGACGCGGGGTGGCTTGCCCTCCACCAGCAATTCGCCGGGAATGCCGAACCGCGCGATCTGCGGGTTCTGCGCCATGTCCTCCCAGAAATAGCGGAAATCCTCGGCGGTGAACGGCGCGCCGTCGGACCACTTCATGCCGGGCCGCAGATGGAAGGTGAAGATGCGCCCGTCCTCGACCTCGAAACGCTCGGCGATGTCGGGGACGAAGGCGTAGTCCTCGTCATAGCCGACGAGGCGGGCATAGCCGAAGACCGACAGGGTGCGGGTGTCCTTGGCGCTGCCGCCGATCATCCGCAGCGTGCCGCCGAGCCGGTCGGCCGGGCAGGTCGCATCGACGGGCATGACCAGCGGGCGCTCGGGCAGGCGCTGAGACACCGGAGGCAGGTCCCCGGCGCTCACCGCCGCCTGCAGCGCGGCGGGTTCGCCGAAGGCCGGGCCGGATGGGTCCGCGATGGCCTGTCCGGCCGAAGCCGGCGCCCAGAGGATCGCCGTCCAGAGGAGGGCCATGCCGGCGAGCGCTCCCTGCCGTATTGCTCGCTGCTGCCGTGTGGATCGATGCATGGACGGGCCCTTGTCTGCCGCGTCAGTAAGCTGTGCGCCCGCCGGCTTGTCAAACCAGTTGCGGCGGGAAAGCGTGGGCATCTCACTGCGCCCCCACGGCATCGCAAGGATGCCGCGACCCGGCCCGGCCTCTCGCGGGTTGCGAGCCGCCGGCCATGTGACTAGATGGCCGGCATCCGGCCCGCCTTCCGGCGGGGAACGGGCACCTGCCGGTCATCCTCGGCCAGTGCCGGACGCTGTCGCAAGGACCGACCACCATGGCAGGACGCATCGCCACGATCGTCAAGGGCTATCCGCGGCTGTCGGAGACCTTCATCGCCCAGGAGATCGCCGGGCTCGAGGATCGCGGCGTCGCGCAGCTCATCGTGTCGCTGCGCCAGCCGGCCGAGAGTCGGGTGCATCCGGTGCATCGGCGGATCAATGCCGAGATCCTTTATCTGCCGGAATATCTGAAGGACGATCCGGTGCGGGTGCGGGCCGGCCGCGCCTTTGCCGAGCGCCAGCCGGGCTATGACGCGGCGCGGGCGATGTTCGAGGCCGATCTGAAGCGCGACCCGACCGCCAACCGCCACCGGCGCTTCGGCCAGGCCTGCGTCCTCGCCCACGAACTGCCCGACGACATTAACTGGCTGCACACCCATTATCTGCACACGCCGGCCTCGGTGACGCGCTATGCCGCGACGATCCGCGGGATCGGCTGGTCGTTCTCCGCCCACGCCAAGGACATCTGGACCTCGCAGGCCTGGGAGCTGACCGAAAAGCTGGGCTCGGCCGCCTTCGGGGTGACCTGCACGCAGGTCAATCTCGACTATCTGCAGTCGCTGGCTCCCGAGCCCGGGCGGGTCGAGCTGGTCTATCACGGGCTCGACCTGTCCGGCATCGAGCCGCCGGAGCGGGGCGTGCGCGGCGAGCGCCCGTTCCGCATCGTGTCGGTCGGCCGTACCGTGGAGAAGAAGGGGTTCGGCGATCTGATCCGCGCGCTCGCCCGGCTGAAGGATCGCGCCTGGACCTTCGATCATGTCGGCGGCGGCGCGATGACCGCCAGGCTGCAGCAGCAGGCCGACAAGGCCGGGATCGGCGACCGGATCACCTGGCACGGCAGCCGCGAGCGCGAGCATGTCTTCGGGCTGCTGGCGCGCTCTGACCTGTTCGTCCTGCCCTCGCGCATCGCCCGCAGCGGCGACCGCGACGGCCTGCCGAACGTCCTGATGGAGGCGCAGGCGCATCGCCTGCCGGTGGTCTCCACGAAGGTTTCGGCGATCCCGGAACTGGTCGAGGACGAACGCACCGGCCTGCTCGTCGAGCCGCGCGACCCCAGGGCGCTGGCCGAGGCCATGGCGCGGCTGATGGACGATCCGGAGCTGGCCGCGCGGCTGGCGGCGGCCGGCGAGCGCCGGGTGCGCGAACGCTTCTCGCCGAAGCCCGGCATCGACCGGGTGGCCGCGCTCCTGAAAGCGGCGCCCGCCCGGAACGCGGCGTGAGCCCTGCCGACTTCCCCCTGGCGCGCCGGCAGCTGGACGCCGCCGCCGCCGGTGTCGAGCTCGCCTTCTGGTGGCGGGACGACGACGCCCGGGGCGCAACGCCGGAGCTCGCGCGCCTGCTGGCGCAGCGCCGGGAGACCGACGTGCCGCTGGCGCTGGCGGTGATCCCCGACGGGGCCCGGGCGGATCTCCTGGATGGCATGACGCCGGACGACGACATCCGGCTGTTCCTGCACGGCTGGTGCCACGCCAACCACGCGCCGGCCGGCGAAAAGCGTGCCGAGTTCGGCGATCATCGCCCGGTGGCGGCCATGCTGGAGGAGATCAGGCGGGGCCACGAACGGGTTGCCGGGCTCGCCGAGGAGCGCTTCCTGCCGGTCTTCGTGCCACCCTGGAACCGGATCGGCCCCGGCATCGCCGCCCGGCTCGGCGACGCCGGCCTGCCGGGCCTCTCCATTTTCGCCCGGCCGGCATCGCGCCATTGCGTCCACACCCATCTCGACCTGATGGACTGGCGTGCGGGCCGGGCGCAGGACGCCGCGACGCTCGACAGGATGTTGGCCGCGCAGATCGCCGCACGGCTGACGGGCGAGGGGGGAACGCCGGCCGCTATTCCGTCCGCGGCGCGGATGCGCCCGGACACGCCAATGGAGGCGCCGGCCCGCACGCCTGCCGGTGGCGCTGACCCCGTGACGGGTGGAACATCTGCTGCTAGTCCCTCTGCCCCAATACGCTGGGACACGCCTGCCG
Organism: Aurantimonas sp. DM33-3; assembly: GCF_014334315.1. Taxonomy (NCBI): domain Bacteria; kingdom Pseudomonadati; phylum Pseudomonadota; class Alphaproteobacteria; order Hyphomicrobiales; family Aurantimonadaceae; genus Aurantimonas; species Aurantimonas sp. DM33-3. The sequence goes on from NZ_JACSGS010000010.1 coordinate 153,416, forward strand.
CGGCGCCGATCGGTACGCTTGCCGGCGGTCCTGGGCCCGTTGGGTGGCCGCCCTCGGGGGGGCAGCCGATCGGCCTCCTGACTCATCACCTGCAGCATGACGCGGCCGCGTGGGAGCGCCTCGCGGCGCTGCTCACGCTGCTCGCGCCACGCCCGGGCGTCGTCTGGCCAAAGCTGCCCGACCTGTTTGCCCTGCAACCGGTGGCCGCGACCCCACCTGACGGCTGAAAGCCGAGCGCGCCTCACCCCGCAGCACTCCGTTCCCGCGGAGTGGCCGACGTGTCGTCCGGCAGCGGAAGCCGCAGGATGTGCCCTGCACGCGAGAAATGCGCAACGGCCTTGGAGACCGGTCAGGGCAATAGCGCCGCGAGCCGGCGAGCGCGACCGGCCATCGCGGAGCAGCGCGAGGAGCGACGGCGTTCCTTTGCGCGTAGCCGCAGCGAAGGAACGCGAGGCTCTTCACGCGCCCCGAATACGGCCCCGCAGTGAAAATCGTGTCGCGGGGCCCTTGTGCACGCGGCCCCGGCTTTGATAAGAGACCGGCGCGCTCGCAAGGCGCCGACCAATGCCTCGGTTGATTTGAAGCCGCACCGTCCGGACGCCCGTCGTCCCCACCCGGCGCGACACCTTCGAACAGGATGGTCCCGACCGACGGGGCAACGGCCGGAGAGGTGGCAGAGTGGTCGAATGCACCGCACTCGAAATGCGGCATACGTGCAAGCGTATCGGGGGTTCGAATCCCCCCCTCTCCGCCATTTATCACTTATAGAGCTATGTAAATACAGGGCTTTTGCTCTAATCGCGGCGGTGTGCCCCAACATTTATCCCAATAAGCGCACGCGATAGGGGTGAACATTGTGGGACGGCAGGACGCGCTTGCCGCTGTGCACTGCCGCTACTGAGCAAGCACCTGATTGTGCCTTGCCGGCTTCTAAAACCAATCTCATTTTTGCGGCTCATCGCCAAGCAGCGCACGCCGCTGCATCTTGTGCCCCCGACATACATCGGACAAGTGACCTCAGCGCGAACCGTCGCTCTGCGGTCGGCAGTGCGTCGATCAAGAGGAGCGGCGAATCCTGCGCCGCTAGAGCGTCTTCCCTCTGATGCCAGACACTCAGCCAATCTACGACCTGGCACAACACCATCTGCGACGATTGTCACTCCGCAGAGCGGCGCTGCCATCCCAAAGTGATTTGCGTTGACCCTGTTCGAAATAATTTTGTCGAACGGATCATCAGAGCTACACAGCCTCATGGAAATAAAGCCTGGAGGCTCTGATGAAACCAAACGCTTATAACATCTCGAACTTCTGTATTAATTTCGGAATTAGCCGATCCATGCTCTACAAGCTGTGGATGAATGACGCTGGACCTCATTATTACTACGTTGGGAGTCGCCGATACGTCTCCGCACATGCTGCTGAGACTTGGCAGCGGCAGCGAGAGATGGCGAGGAGCGATTAAAAACCGAATATAACTCTGTATGTGACTGGATGCGGATAACGCCATCCGAACTAATAAACATAGAAAATGCACGTCAACACTTTTGTGTACAATAGAGGATCAAAAAAATGCTGGATGCACACAAGTCTACAAAAAATCTGGAAATGACTAAAGATTGCGGCGGGGTTCATCGGATCGCGGATGGCGGCCCCCTGCGCCTGCCCACTTCCCAATTGCAGGAGCCATCCTCAGTCGAGGAGTTGGCGGACCGCTTGGGCCTACGCGTGCACGAGTACATTGGCGGCGCTCCTGTTTTGGGATCGCTCGATGAGGAGCTTATGGAGAAGCCCATTTGGATGTCGAAAAGCTCGAACTCCAAGTCGGCCAAGGCAAAGGAGTGGAAGGAAGTGCGCACCGTCGAGGATCTTATGGTTGAACTAGCCGAACATAAGCCTGGCGGGAAAGACGGTCCGGCATTTCTGCAAGGCTTTGTCCTCGGGAGTGTTCGCAAAAAGAGCGCTATGGAAAGCATGGATGTTATGGCGTTTGACCTGGACAACGGCACTACGCTGTCCGACGTAGTCGAGCGTGTCAGTGCGGCGAACATCTTCACGATTATCTACACCACGCACAGCCACGGAAAGGTGCGCACGCAGGTCAAGCGGGACGACCTTATGAAATTCGCCGGCGATGATCAGGCAGCAATCACCGACGAACTCGCCGGCCGCTATCTCGCGTCCCGGGGCTTTACGTCGGCAATTTGCGCTTCCGCAACAGTGGATGAAATCAAGGCAACGCCTGATGGCCGGATGGCGAGTATTACGCATCTTCCGATTCAGAAATATCGGGTGGTCACGGTCCTCAAAGACCCATTCATTTTCTTCAATCGTGGTGGCACCGATCGGCAGGCACAAGAAGAGTGGGCCTCGCTATACGCTGGGGCCGCCAGCATGCTTGGTCTTCCCTACGATAAATCTTGCACAGACCCCTCTCGCCTCTTCTTCACCCCCCGCCATCCTCCAGGATCGGAGGACTTTCAAGTCTTGGTAGTAGCGGGAGAGGCGCTGGATATTGATAACATTCCCACGGTCCAACAGGCAGCCCCTCCCCCAAGCACAAAGCATTCCGCTGCCCCGCGCTTCTTGCAGAAAGGTACGGCACCAACCCGCCTTGCTACAACGGACCTTGCTAAAGGAATCGAAAGTGTTACTCCCAAAACGATCGGGCTCAAGCGCTTCCTTGCACAGAACGGTCGCGGCTTTGATGCATTGTCGTTCGCTCGGGAATATCTCGAGGTCCGCTCCGATGGCGTTCACAAACTGGAAGCGCGCTGTCCGAACGACGGCGAACACACGGACGCCGGCAACCCGGAAGACAGGGCTTTCTGCGTCTTCGCTGGTGACGAATCGAAGGGGTTTAACATGGCTTGTCGGCACGCTCACTGCCAGGGTATCGACCGACTCGGCTTTATTGACTTGATCTGCCAGGAGAACTCTCTGAATGTAAAGGACTTGGGTCGATATACTGAAAACACCAGCCGGAACGACGACGGTACCGGTGTAGCAACATTCGAAGGAGGTGAGGACTATCAAGACCAGCTGCGCGAACTTGACCGCACGCTCACGCGTTTAGGACTTTGCCGAGAGGGCGGCTTCATCGGGCGCCACCAAGGCGAGGATGGAGACATGTTCCGCCCGATTTGTCGCGAAGTGCTGCCACTCGCCAGATCCGTCGACGAACATGGCAACGGTGCTTCGCTGGTCTTACGTTTTCCTGATCATGGGGGTCGCTGGCGCGAAGATATTGTCTCCCTGGCGGACGTTCATGAGAATGGAAGGAAAGTTCGCAGAACGCTCGCGGATGCTGGTCTGCAGATTTTCGCTCGCGCGTCAGCCGAGTTCGACAACATGCTGACTGCCTTCAATCCCACACGCGAGATCGTTGTGACCCGGCGTCCGGGTTGGCATGGCGATGCCTTTCTTACTCCTAGTGGTGAGACAGTAGGCCAAGACAGCCGAGAGTTTAGATTGCTTGACGCCTTCAAAGATGCTCGCCGAGGCTCGCAGGAGGGTCAACTCAAAGCTTTCGATGCCGCTTTGCGTTCGGGCGTCGACCATTTTGCGGTGGGGGTGCTCCTTGCAGGAGTTGGGCCGATCGTATCCCGCACCCAGAGCCCGAACGTAATTGTTGCGCTGGTGGGCGAAAGCTCGCGCGGCAAGACCACCGCGCTGAAGATCGCCGCATCCGCTTGGGGCAATCCGGCGGCCGGTAAGGGCTCGCATATTCTGTGTCGGACGACGAGTAATCGCTTGGAAGTTGATGCTGAGCGCAGAAACGGCAGCCTCTTGGCGCTGGATGAATTTCGTCTCGTGCCTCCAAGTGAAGCGCAGAACCTTATCTTCACACTGTCCCAGGGCAACGGCAAGCGCCGCTTGACCAGCGATGCCACGGGTAAGCCCGTGGGAGAGTGGAGCACGGTCGTGGTGATTTCATCGGAGCGCAGCCTCGACGCTATCGTCCGCGATACTGGCGATGTCGTGCAGACCGGTATGGCGGTACGGACTATGGAGATCGACGTTAGTCATGCTCCCGATCTGGATAGGGCTGCAATGCTCGACATCGAGCAAGTGCAGGAGCACCACGGCCATCTTGGCCCACTCATCGCAGATTTCATCGGCAGGCACAGAGCCCCGGAGGATATCATGGCTTCGATCGAGGCGAACCAAACCATCCTTGCTGGACCGGGAGCATCCTCGAAGGTGCGACGCAGCGCCTATTCCGCCGCTGTTCTACTTGAGTCCGGCCGGGTAATGCAGCAAGCAGGCGTTATCGCACCCGAGTTCGATCTCGATGCGCTGATCAAGCGGCTTTGGGTTACACAGAAGGAGAGCTTGGTTGGGCGCCTGCAACCTATCGACGAGGCCATTCTTCGGCTGCAGGAAAACCTGCTTTCCAGGCATGGCGTTGATGTCTTCGACGTTGCAGATGAGGTTGGAGGAACCCCTCGGCATCGGGCAGCGAAGGCTTGGTATAGCGCTGAGAACCGAGGGGGAACGCCCACCGTTCTCTATCACATCAGCCCCAATGAACTCGAGAATTTTGCGGGTGGCGCAGTGACGAGAAGGCCACTCCTTCGCGCGCTGAAAGACAAAGGTTTCCTTGATGACACCTGCGCAGGTGGAATGGTTTGGGATCGCGTACCAGGTCTCGGGAGTGCTAGGTGGAGAAACTACCGCGTCCGCTTTCTCAGCGCTGCAGATGAGGAAAACGAAAAGCCGGGCATTTAAGCTTTTGAGGTCGGGCAGCTTCGGCGCAGAATTTCTGCAAATCTAAGATGGCGCCGGGAGTTTATAGCTCCCGGCGCCCTGACGTCGAACATAACCAGCGAAGCATCCGACATTGCCGCATCAATGCTTTGTATCAGAACCGCTTACGCAGCGAAGAAGAAATAGATTATTCAACGAGTTATAGAATATTGACACATATGCTGTACTTGCTTTGTTCGTAATTATAACAGTATTTAGGAGGGATGGGGATATTGGTAAGTAGGAATTTAATTATGTTTTTCTGCCTCTCGGGCGGCAGCAAGCCGAGCAAGAAGAGCGCACGTAAATTGAGATATTGCAAAATACAATCATGGCCAATTTCTCATGTGCAAGCACGTCTGTAAATCTGACACACAGCACGGTTCGACACACAAGCGCCCTTCATGTAGCTAGCGTCTTGCTACAGCAATGGCGGTTGGGGTACGCGCTGGAATCCACCCGCGGGCCGCACAGCTTCGTAACGACCGTTCCGGTTATCGGCTATAGCGCGTTATCAGGTCGACGCGTGGAGGAGCGTTGGCAATCAACTCTCGCGATCGGAGGGCCAACCTCATTCGGGTACCATCGGGTTGCGCCTCTGAAGGTCACATAGCCCATTCTGGCTGCGCCACCGAAGGCTCAGGACCGTGGAGGGGCGTTGCCGTTCCGCCGCTGGCCAGCGCCTGCCTTCGTCGATACACTTACGCCTCTAGGCCATCGAAAGGAGCCGAAGAAGTTTTCTCGTCAACCCCTTCTCTCCAATATCGGGGCGCGCACCGCTTCGCGTAGCCGCCAATTGGCTTACCCATACTGAGAAACAATCGCATGGCACTCAAAGAAGCTCTCGCTTACAATAACGTTGATTCGCGAGGAGAAGACAACATTCGCCGCCTAAGGCGGGACGCACAGGCGAATATATGTTGCGAGGGCAACCTCAAATTCATGCGCGGCTTGGCCGATGAGTCTATGAACCTGATTGTAACCTCGCCGCCATACAATATCGGCAAGGCATACGAGAAGCGAACCTCGCAGGAAAAATACGTCGAAGATCAGGCCGCTTGTATTGCGGAAGCCGTTCGGCTTCTCGCGCCCAACGGTTCGATCTGCTGGCAGGTGGGCAACCATGTCGACAATGGCGAGATATTCCCGCTCGACATTATTCTTTATCCGCTTTTTAAGCATCATGGCCTCCAGCTGCGCAACCGGATCGTCTGGACGTTTGGTCACGGCCTGCATTGCCAGCGACGGTTCTCCGGACGACATGAAACTATTCTCTGGTTCACGAAGACTGACAATCACACATTCAATCTCGATCCCATCCGCGTGCCCTCGAAATACCCGAACAAGAAGCATTTCAAAGGGCCGAACAAAGGCGAGTTGTCGAGCAATCCGCTGGGCAAGAATCCTTCCGACGTCTGGGATATCCCAAACGTCAAATCCAACCATGTCGAGAAGACCGACCATCCCTGTCAATTCCCCATAGGTTTGGTCGAGCGTCTGGTCTTGGCGCTGACGAATGAAGGTGAAAGCGTTCTCGATCCGTACCTTGGCGTCGGATCATCCGCTATTGCGGCCTTGAAACACAATCGCAATGCCTATGGCTGCGATCTTGATAAGAGCTACATCGACATCGCTTGGGACCGCATTCACAGGCTTCGTGCCGGAACGCTTCGAACTCGCCCCATGAACAAGCCGGTCTACGACCCCGATGCAAAGTAGGATTCATGAAGCTTGCTTATACCTACGACGATCACCACAGCGCCGGTGCCGAATGGGAGCGACGGGATATCAAGGAATGGCTGACTGATGTCTTCGAAGCTCCCGCGATCAAGACAGAGCCGCGCTGCACGCCCGCTATCCGCGATCATGTCGAGGCCGAGTTTTTGGATGAAGGCTGGGCTCTAAACGTCGATCTTGATCAAGGCCATCGCCTAAAAGTTTTCGCGCAGAAGGACGATCTGGCGTTCCAACTGCAGACCGGCAATATGAGTCGCGCGCCATACGATCTTCTCAAGATGCAGTATCTGTTCCAGAGTCAGCGCATCGAAGCGGCAGCCCTTGCACTGCCCACGAAGGAGGCGGCCAAACTGATCGGCGACAACATCGCGAACGCTGAGCGCGTGATCAATGAGCTGCAGCTATTTGACCGGGTGCTCACCGTGCCAATACTCGTCATCGCCTTTGAATGAAGAAAGGGATCATGACCTACGCAATCAAGTTGACGCCGCGCTCCGAACGCGAAGCCATGATCGAAAAGCGCCTCGCTGCCTCTACGGAGTTTGGTGAAACGATTTTTGATTTCAGAAGCGGCACCTTCACTCCCAAAGTAATCTCTCTGCCGATCACCGCTCCGCTTTATCGCATGGAAAATTGCCGCACGTTCAGCGCGCAGCAGACCGAGATTGCGCGGGAGGGACTGGACAAGGATTACTTCGCGAAAGGTCAGGAACTCACCACTGTACAGCAAACCCAGCACGAGATTCTGGCCAAGCTTGCGAAGCAAGGAACCGACTCGGTCACGTCGATTATCGCCGTATTACAGCAGGACGGCCAGCGCGAGCCCATCCTGATCAGCAGCTCCGGCGTGGTCGTCAATGGCAACCGGCGGCTCAGCGCCATGCGTGAACTTCTGCGCAAGAGCGATGGCTCTGTTGACGAGCGTTTCACGAATATCCGCTGCGCGGTCTTGCCGCCAGATGTTTCGCGCGATGAGATCGACGATATCGAAGCCGACCTTCAAGCCCGTCCGCAGACGAAGCTCGATTACGATTGGATCGGCGATGCCCGCTTGATCCGCAGGCAAGTAGACAAGGGGAGATCAACTAAGGAAGTGGCTGATCGGCTCCGCCGCAGCAAATCGGATATCGAGAATGTCCTCCAAGCGCTTGACGAAGCCGATCTGTACCTGAGCGAATGGCTCGAAAAGCCGGGGGAGTACGAGCGCGTGCAGGACGGCCAGCAGATATTTGGCGATCTACCCAAGAGCATTGCCAAGAAGGACACCAACCTGCAAAACGCAAGCCGTGCTATTGCATGGTCAATCTATGAAAACCGCGAGAAGATCAGCGGGCGAGTGTACCGGTTGAATGCCGCTTTTGGCAAGCTCGCTCCGAACGTTCTTGAGATTCTGGAAGAGCAGCTCGACCTTTCGGATCATCAGAACGAAGCCGTTGATGACGACGATTTTGCCATCGACATCGATACCGATGATGCCACGAAAGACTACACCGCGATCATCGACACGCTTCGGGACGACAATGCGAAGGAGGACGTGCTCGACACCTTGATCGATGCCTGTGAGACAGCTCTTGAACTCGACAAAGGCCAGAGGAACGAGCAAGCCGCGCTGCGGACACTCTCGCAAGTGAACTCCAAGATCACGGGCATTGATGTGAGCTATGCCGGGACGAAAACGCTTCCGGCCATGCTGAAGCAGATCAAGACGATCCGAGGTGCACTGGAAAAGATCGAAGCGGCGATTGCCGCGCGGCAGGCCGACGGGCAATATTCCGAACATGGATCAGATGAGGTTTAGAACTGCGTGAGCAATGAGCCCAGCGCCGTAGCTGTCCGCTACAATGCGGACCACAGCGGCACCCTCGCTGTCTCGCCGGATGGTCTGGAAACGCCGATATGGTCGCGCTTGAAGCTCGCGATCCGTACCAAGAAGCTTAATCACACCGTTTCCGGCGGCGAGATATCGCTTTCATGGCCCGATACCCTTGGCGTGATCAGGGAACTCGGCAGCAAGTCAAATCAAGTCAGCTTGCATTTCCGTTTCAAGCCGGAAGGGATTGCGGCCGACAAGCTGCGCGCGTTCGCGGCGCAGATCAAAAAGACCAGAGCGCAGCGCACCATGTTAACGGCGGAGTTGTCTGCGCCGGAGATCGAAGAGCGCTTACAGAGTTTCGGCTTTACAAAGCGCGTCCTGAAGCCGTTTCAGCTTCGGGATTTGGCGCGACTTTTGGCTATGAGCAATGGTGCAAACTTTTCGGTGCCGGGCGCCGGAAAAACCACCGTAACGTTTGCGCTGCATTTGCTGACCCGTAAGCCCGGCCAGCATTTCGTAGTGGTTGCACCAAAAGCCGCCTTCCAGGCATGGAGCGATATCGTCGCTGAATGCATGAACGAGGATGCGCCGGACGGCGGCGATGAACCCTTCACACTCTTAACTGGCACGGAAGATCAAACGCGCGAAGCGCTCAATTCTGGTGCGACCCGGTTTGTTATTTCCTATGACATGGCAATCCGGCAGCAAGGATTGCTCTCCACACATTTCGCGACTACCGAATGTCATCTCGTCCTGGATGAAGCTCACCGCATGAAAGCGGGCTGGAATTCCCAGCGCGGCGCATTTCTTTTGCGTGTTGCCGATGATCCTGTTCGGCGTGACATCCTGACAGGAACACCGATGCCGCAGGCGGCCTCGGACATCGAATCGCAGCTCGATTTTCTATGGCCAGGGCACGGTTACGGTCTTGAGATTTCCCACGGCAGATCTCCTCGTGACGTTCTTGGCAACCTGTACGTCCGCACCACAAAGCAGGAGCTTGGCCTCCCGAAGGCGATGCGGAACTTCTTCGACGTGAGCATGGATGACGGGCAGCTAGCGCTCTATTCGATTGTTCGCAACGAATTCCTCCTGAATTACTCAAAACAAATCTCTTACGGCATGGGAGATGCACAGTTTCTAAAAGCGCGCAAATCCGTCATGCGGCTTTTGCAACTCTCCATGAACCCGGTTCTTGCTTTGACCGCGATGGCCAACGACGACGTAAAAATTGACTCCGGAATAGTCGATCTCGTGATGGAAGAGGGGCACTCATCCAAGATGCGCGCCGTCATGGATCATGCCTACGCACTGGCTAGGCAGGGACAAAAATCGGTAATTTGGACGATTTTCACCGACACGATTCACAGCTTTGCTTCGTCACTTGCTGATCTGAACCCCGTCTTCATCCACGGCGGTGTGCCATCTGGCCTCGCAACAGACCCCACGAGCCGGGAGGGTCGCATACGGCGTTTTCACGAGGACCCGAGCTGCTTCGTGCTGATTGCTAACCCTGCTGCAGCTGGCGAGGGTATCAGCCTGCACACGGTATGCCACAACGCCATCTATGCAGACCGAAGCTATGTTTCGACGCATTATCTGCAATCGATTGACCGCATCCACCGGCTTGGGCTTCCCCCGGATCAGGAAACCCATATCCATGTTTACCGATCGAAGGCTCCGCCGGTAATCGGCAGCATCGATATGTCGGTAAGTCGCAGGTTGGTCGAGAAAATCCGCAACATGCAAATGTTGCTCAACGATCCCGACCTCCACGAGATAGCGTTCGATGAAGAGGAAGCCGCCGATCCCATCGATTATGATATCGAGCTGCAAGACATTATCGATCTCATCGGAGAGCTGGAGGGCAACGCGGCAGAAGTCCCGCCGGAGGATGAATGAGCGTTCTCATTTCCACGGAGCGGGTGTTCTCTCTGCCATGCTTTGAAGGTCTGCGATTGCTGCGGCGGTACATGGGCCGCCATCCCGGCTTGGAAATTGGCGAGCTTCTCAATCTGATAAATCAGGTCGAAGCTGATGCGCACACGCTGGATATGGAAGCGTCCGTGCATCTTTCCTCGCTGATGGAAGCTGATTGCCCGATGGACGGACGTGCGTTCTATCAGAGCTGCATTAATGCAGTGCTGCTTAAGCACCAGCCGATCTGGTCGAGGGCCATGCGCAGCGGGCGCAGACGTTTCGTCCGGACGTTAGACAATAACGACCAGGATGTCTTCGCGGCGGCAGGACTGTTAGAAGATCCCACTCCTTACCAGGTCGTGGCATGGTGGGACTCGGTCTCTGGGTATGCGAGACTGATGTCTGACCATGAAAAGATGGAGCAGGGTCGCTTTGCAGAGATACTTACACTCAATCATGAGAGGGCGCGGTTGATCAATATTGGGATCGACAAAGAGCCCGAATGGCCAGGTTTTGACGATAATTTCGCCGGCTATGATGTTTTGTCGTATGACCAAGGTGAGGCGGGTCTGCAGAACCGTTTGATTGAAGTAAAGTCGACTACGGTTTCCCCGCTTCGCTTCATCTTGACGCGAAATGAGTGGAATAAGGCCGCGCAAACCGGCAATGCGTACATTTTTCATGTTTGGGACATGCGCAAGAAAGCACCAGTTCTGCATGTTCGCACTGTGGCGGACGTTGCGCCGCATATTCCATCGGATAACGGCAAAGGCACATGGAACAACGTTGCTGTTCCAGTGGTCGGAACCTGAGCCTCAAGCACTCTCGTAAAAAAGTTGCCCGACACATACGCGAAGGGCAGGGCCAGCCTGGCTCTGATACCCGCCTGCGCTTGATCTGACTCAGCTGTGATTTTCCTGTCCTGGGCGTTCGTGATTCCCTGTCTGGCGAAGGGAGGGAAAGAGCGATGGCCGTAAGAATCAACGAGGACCTGTCGGC